>CAIYXE010000319.1 GCA_903930095.1 uncultured Hyphomicrobiales bacterium | reverse complement strand
TGGTGGAAGTGGCCCAGCTCGACGGCATCAGCGAGCACTTTCTCGCCGTCACCCGTGAGCGCCGCTTTCCCAATCCCCTCATTGCGGACTTGCTGCAGCCGCGCCAGCCTTCGCTGTGAACTTCTCCGGCGGTGCCGGTTCCGCGGCCTTGCGCGGGCCGATGATTACCAGTCCCCCTGATCGCCATTGCCAGGGCAATCCAGTGCTGCAAGATCAAGCTTATGTGCGATGGGCTGTGAGCTGAGATCACGGGAAGATTTGTGATCCATCCATGCCGTCACCCCAGCTTTCATGGGCATGAGGCTGATAATTGGGATTTGATCTCAACCGATCGCCTGCCGCGCTAGTAACCATGGTTTGATCAAAGCAGGAAGGCGGATATAAAGAGCGCATCTGTTTTTCACAAAGGAGGAGTCAGCATGAACAAGCGCGATCTGGCACTGGGGCTCCTTGCGGGCGTGGCGGGCGTCAGCCTGGCTGCGACCGCTTCGCAGGCTATGGGCGAAGACGATGCACGCGCTGCCATCGCGATGTGGCTCGGCGCAGTGCAGACGGGCGATCCGGCCGCCGTCGAAGCCGTTCTGGCGCCCGAATTCCAGATTCTGCGCTCAGACGGCAGCGGACATGACAAGACAAGTTATCTCGCCAACTTGCCGAAGCAGTCGACCAAGCCCGAGGTCAGCGACATCGCCTTCAGCGGCAATGGCGACGTCATCGTCGCGCGCTACATGCTGCGGATCGAGCAGACGATCAACGGCAAGCCCGTGCAGGCCATGGCGCCACGGCTTTCGGTGTTCCGCCGCGGCGGCGCGGGCTGGCTGATCGTGGCGCACGCCAATTTCGCGCAGATCGGCTGACCGGCGGGTTCACGCCTGGCTGATGCGATTGCCCTTGATGATGTCGGCGGCCCGTTCGCCGATCATGATGGTGGGCGCATTGGTGTTGGAGGAATTGATGTGCGGCATGATGGACGAGTCGCAGACGCGCAGCCCGTCGATGCCGTGGACCTTCAGGTCCGGCGCCACCACCGCCATCGCATCGGTGCCCATCTTGCAGGTGCCGACGGGGTGGTGCTGGGTCTTGGCGTTCTCGCACAGGTGCTCGAACAGTTCCTTATCCGTATTGACCGTGGGCCCGGGTATGCGCTCGCCCGCGAGGAAGGGCTTCAGGGCGGGCTGGCGGAGGATGTCGCGCGCGAGGCGAACACCCATGAGGCCGCGCCTCAGGTCCTCCGGTTCCTGCCAGTAGTTGGGGTCGATGAGCGGGGCATCAGAGGGGTCTGCGCTGCGCAGGCGCACGCTGCCGCGCGACTTGGGGCGCATGTAGGCGGCATTCAGCGTGACGCCGCCATTCGCCAACTTCGCCACGCCCGCCTCAATGCCGGAGCCAAGGCCGAAATGGAGCTGGATGTCGGGCAGGGGGGCGGTCTTGTCCGAATACCAGAAGGCACCCGTCTCGAAGAGGCTTGAGGCCGCGGGCCCGCGCTTGAACATCATGTACTGAAGCCCC
>CAIYXE010000318.1 GCA_903930095.1 uncultured Hyphomicrobiales bacterium | reverse complement strand
CATCACCACCATGGGATCGAGCGTCCTGCTGCTGGCAATGGAGATCATCTGTGCCGCTGCACCGAGCAGCAAAGCGAGGAGGGGCACGGCGAGCAGCACCGCAACAAGCACGCTGAACATGCGCACGAGGTTGCCGCCGAAATACCCTGAGAACATCTCTCCAGCCGTGAGGTAACCGTGCTTCTGCCCCAGCACCCACTGCCGCCGCCCGAGAAAGGCGCCCAGAGCGGGAATGCTGATGGCGGCGAAGGCGAGGTAGCCCGCCGGGAAACCGTCACGCAGCAGAAGACCGGGCAGTGCCACGAAGAGCCAGCCCGTCATCGAGGCCATGGTGGCGGCAGTGGCCACGGCCCATGTCGAGAGATCGCGGCCCGCCACGCCGAAATCCGCCATGCTTGCCGAGGCTGTAGTGCCGCGCAGCGCCCAGAATACAAGATAGGCAAAGTAAAGCGCCAGCCAGATGAAGATCCAGGCTGCGGCGGGTGCATAGAGCTGGTCTGCGCTCATCGCTGCTGGCGCCCTTTCCTGGCCGGCTGACCCGGCTTGCCGGAGGCTGCCGTGCGATCGATATGGGTGTGGCGTGGCACGAGCTGGCCAGGCACCCGCACCGCAACCGGAGTGAGGGAGGGGTTGACGTCGACCTCCTTGATGAGTTCGACGGTGGCCTGCGCCATCCGCCTGGTGGGGTGGCGGTAGGTGGTGAGGCAATGCGACGGCCAGTCGGCCATGGCCACATCGTCGAAGCCCACGACAGAAATTTGCTCGGGCACCTTGATGCCGAGGTCGAAGGTGAGGCCGTCGATGAGGCCGATCGCCATCAGGTCATTGGCGCAGAAGATCGCGTCGATTTTGGGATCGCGCGCCAGCAGGCGGCGGGCCGCGGCGCGGCCGTTCTCGTAGGAGAAGGAATCGGCGCCATTGTCTTCCAGCACCTTCAGCCCCGCCGCGGCGCAACGCTCGCTGAAGCCGCGGCCGCGGTCGATGGAGGTGGTGGCCTGCGGCGTGCCGCAGACATAGGCCATGCGCTTGTGCCCCGTGTTGAGCAGGAAGTCTGCCAGCTCTCTCCCGCCCAGGCGGTTATCGCAGGTGACGGAGAAAGTGTTGGTGTCGGGAACATAGCGGTTGAAGAAGATCAGGTGCGGGCCCGCACCGGCGCTGGCGATGGCGCGCTGGAAGGTGACGGTCGCCGTCATCACCACGATGAATTCCGGGCGGTAGCGCAGGGCCTCCGGCAGGGTCTCCTCCGCCGTGCGGCCGGGTGCAATGTGATAGAGCATCACGCTGAGCCCGGCGTTCTGCAGCTCCTCCGTCAGCGTCACCAGGGCTTCGGCGAAGAAGGGGTTGTAGAAATCCGAGATGAAGATCGTGGCGATGCGCGTACGCTGGGTATTGAGCGTGCTGGCAAAGACATTAGGACTGTAGCCGAGGGACTTTGCGTGGGCTAGGATCCGCTCACGCGTGCGCGGTGCGACATTGGCGCCCGCGTTGAAGGCCCGCGTGACGGTGGAGACCGACACGCCGAGATCATCAGCGATCTGGCGCGCGGAAAGCATGGCGCCCAGCACCTCTTGCTTCCGTCCGCTCATGCTGCGGGAATGCTCATGTGACTTGCTTCGAATAAGCCGGACTCGCCCATCATGCTGCTTCGCCCCTGTTCCAGGCCCCTTTTTGACACATTCTTGCTTCCGATTGCAACATGCCGCACGTGGAAATGCAAGTCGCTGGCGCAAAAAACATCGAAAACATTAGGATTTGCCGGTTTACCCGTGCGGCATTCTGCAAACGCAAGCAGGATATCTGTTGCGCTTGTGGCGCAAGTTGGATAGCGTCGATGGAGGCT
>CAIYXE010000317.1 GCA_903930095.1 uncultured Hyphomicrobiales bacterium | reverse complement strand
GCGCTCATCAATGCCGATGTGCTGCCGGTCATTCCGGGGCAGGGCTCGGTTGGCGCTTCGGGCGATCTCGCGCCGCTCGCCCACATGAGCCTCGTGCTGATCGGCGAAGGCCATGCGATGGTGAAGGGCGTACGCGTCTCCGGCGCTGAGGCCCTGAAGGCGGCGGGAGTGGCTCCCGTGGCGCTCGGCCCCAAGGAAGGGCTGGCGCTGCTCAACGGCACCCAGGTATCAACCGCGCTGGCGCTCTCCGGCCTCGTCGCGGCGGAGCGCAATGCGGAAGCGGCGATCCTCGCAGGCGCCATGTCGGTTGATGCGGTGATGGGATCGGACACGCCCTTCGACCCGCGCATTCATGCGCTGAGGCCGCATCCCGGCCAGCAGCTTGCTGCCTCGCACTATCGCAGGCTTCTTTCGGGCAGCCAGATCCGCGCCTCACACCTTGAGGGCGATGACCGCGTGCAGGATCCCTATTCCTTCCGCTGCCAGCCGCAGGTGATGGGCGCCTGCCTTGACCTGCTGGCAAACGCCGCGCGCACGCTGACCATCGAGGCCAATGCGGTCTCCGACAATCCTCTGGTTTTCGCGGAGGATGGCGCGGTGCTGTCCGGCGGTAACTTCCATGCGGAGCCCGTGGCCTTCGCGGCGGATATCATCGCCATGGCGGTGGCCGAAATCGGCTCGCTCTCCGAACGGCGCATCGCAGCACTGATCGATTCGACGATCTCGCTCTTGCCGCCCTTCCTCATCCGCAACCCCGGCCTCAACTCCGGCTTCATGATCCCGCAATGCACGGCGGCAGCACTCATGAGCGAGAACAAGCAGATGTCGCATCCGGCCTCGGTTGACTCCGCCCCCACCTCAGCGAACCAGGAGGACCATGTTTCGATGGCCACCCACGGCGCAAGGCGGCTCGGCCCGATGAACGCCAATCTCGCCCGCATCATCGCCATCGAGTTGATGGCCGCTGCCGAGGGTGTGGACTTCCGCCGCCCGCTGCGGTCATCCGCGGCGCTTGAGGATGCGCACGGGCTGATCCGCGAGAAGTCCGCCCGCCGCGACGATGACCGCGAATTCGCAACCGATACGGAGGCAGTGGCCACGCTCATCGAGCAGGGCAGCTTCGCGCGGTTTGTTCCCGGCCTTCTCGCCGATCTCGGCTGCTGACAGGACATTTATGCCTTGGTCAGCCGCCCCTTGTCCTTCAGATATTGCACGATCGCATCGGCAGCGCCCTCAGCGGTGACCTTCGCGGTATCCACGCGGATCTCGGGGTTCTCCGGCGCTTCGTAGGGTGACGAAATCCCCGTGAAGTGCTTGATCTCGCCGCGGCGCGCCTTGGCGTAGAGGCCCTTCACGTCGCGCTTCTCGGCATCGGCCAGCGTGGTATCGACGTGGATCTCGATGAACTCGCCATCCTCCAGCAACTCGCGCGCCATCAGGCGTTCGGACTTGAAGGGCGAGATGAAGGACACGAGCACGATGAGGCCCGCGTCCACCATCAGCCGCGCCACCTCGCCCACGCGGCGGATGTTCTCCACGCGGTCTGCGTCGCTGAAGCCTAGATCGCGATTCAGCCCGTGGCGCACGTTGTCACCGTCGAGCAGATAGGTCATGTGGCCCGCGGCATGGAGCTGCTTTTCGACGAGGTTGGCAATGGTCGACTTGCCTGCACCTGAGAGCCCCGTGAACCACAGCACGGCGGGCATTTGCCCAGCGATGGCGGCGCGCGCGTTCTTGTGCACGTCCACCGCCTGCCAATGGATATTCGCCGCGCGCCGCAGCGCGAAGCGGATCAGGCCCATGCCGACCGTGTTGTTCGAAAAACGGTCGATGATGATGAAGGAGCCGAGGTGACGGTTCTCGATATAGGGCGCAAAGGCGATCGGACTGTCGAGCTCCAGGTTGCAGACGCCGATTTCGTTGAGTTGCAGCGTCTTCGCCGCCACTTGCTCCATGGTGTTGACGTTCACCTTGTGCTTCAGTTCCTCGAGCGTTCCGGGAACGGTCTTCGTTGACGACTTGAAGAGATAGGCACGGCCCGGCAGCATCGGCTCGTCGCTCATCCACAGGATCTCGACCTGGAACTGGTCTGATACTTCGACGGGATCATTCGCCGTGCAGATCACGTCGCCGCGGCTGATGTCGATCTCGTCCTTCAGCGTGACAGTCAGAGACTGGCCCGCCACGCCCTTGTCGAGGTCGCCGTCATAGCTGGCGACACGCTCGATGCTGGAGGTGCGGCCCGAGGGCAGCACCTTGATCGCATCGCCCGGCTTCACCGTGCCGGACACGATGGTGCCGGAGAAGCCGCGGAAATTCTGGTTCGGACGGTTCACCCACTGCACGGGAAGCCGGAACGGCGTCCCGGCGAGATCGTCACCGACCGGCACCGTCTCGAGATGGGCCATCAATGTCGGGCCATGATACCAGGGCATGTTGGCCGAGCGCGCGATCATGTTGTCGCCCAGCAGTGCTGAGAGCGGTATCACGGTGATGTCGTCAGCGCCGACAGACTTGGCAAAGGCGCGGTAGTCTTCCTCGATGCGGTTGAACACCTGCTGGTCGAAGCCCATGAGGTCCATCTTGTTCACCGCCACCACGAGATGCTTGATGCCCAGCAGCGTGCAGATGAAGGTGTGGCGGCGCGTCTGGGTGAGCACACCCTTGCGCGCATCCATCAGGATGATGGCGAGGTCGGCGGTGGACGCACCCGTCGCCATGTTGCGGGTGTACTGCTCATGGCCCGGCGTATCGGCCACGATGAACTTGCGCTTGTCGGTGGTGAAGGCGCGGTAGGCGACATCAATGGTGATGCCCTGCTCGCGCTCGGCGGCCAGCCCATCGACCAGCAGCGCGAAGTCGAGGTTGCCGCCTTGCGTGCCCATCTTTTTGGAATCGGCTTCGAGTGCGGTGAGCTGGTCCTCGAACAGCATCTTGGCTTCATAGAGAAGCCGGCCGATCAAGGTGGACTTTCCGTCATCGACCGAACCGCAGGTGATGAAGCGGAGAAGGTCCTTCTGTTCCTGCGCCTGCAAATAGGCCTCGACGTCGCCGCCGGTGAACTCGATGAAACGCGTCATCAGAAATATCCTTCCTGCTTTTTCTTTTCCATGGAGGCAGACGCATCCTTGTCGATGACGCGGCCCTGGCGCTCGGAGGAGGTGGCGACCAGCATCTCTTCCACGATGTCGAGAAGCGAGGTGGCGTTGGATTCGATGGCGCCCGTCAGCGGATAGCAGCCCAGCGTGCGGAAGCGGATCTGGCGCATCTTGGGCGTCTCGCCGGGGT
>CAIYXE010000316.1 GCA_903930095.1 uncultured Hyphomicrobiales bacterium | reverse complement strand
GAGAAGAAGATGCGGGAGATCATCCAGCGCGACAAGCCCTTCACCAAGACGACGAAGACGCGCGAGGAAGCCAAGCAGTTCTTCCGCGACAAGGGCGAGCTGTTCAAGGTCGAGCTCGTGGACGCCATCCCGCAGGGCCAGGACATCAAGTTCTATGACCAGGGCGGCTGGAGCGATCTCTGCCGTGGGCCCCACATGACGTCGACGGGCAAGATCGGCAACGCCTTCAAGCTCATGAAGGTGGCCGGCGCCTATTGGCGCGGCGACTCGAAGAACCCGATGCTGACGCGCATCTACGGCACCGCCTGGGCCAAGGAGGACGACCTCAAGGCCTATCTCCACGCGCTGGAGGAAGCCGAGAAGCGCGACCACCGCAAGCTGGGCCGCGAGATGGACCTGTTCCATTTCCAGGAAGAAGGCCCGGGCGTGGTGTTCTGGCACGCCAAGGGCTGGACCATGTTCCAGCAATTGATCGCCTACATGCGCCGCAGGCTCGCGAAGCTCGACTATGACGAGGTGAACGCGCCGCAGCTCCTCGACAAGTCATTGTGGGAAACGTCTGGCCACTGGGGCTGGTACAAGGAGGCGATGTTCGCAGCCACCTCGGCGGGCGAGACGACCGAGGACGATCAGGTCTTCGCCATCAAGCCGATGAACTGCCCGGGCCACGTGCAGATCTTCAAGCACGGGCTTCGCTCCTATCGCGAGCTGCCGCTGCGCCTTGCCGAATTCGGCAATGTGCACCGCTATGAGCCGTCGGGTGCCTTGCACGGCCTCATGCGCGTGCGCGGCTTCACGCAGGATGACGCGCATATCTTCTGCACCGAAGAGCAGATGAAGGACGAGTGCCTCAAGATCAACGATCTCATCCTCTCCACCTACAAGGACTTCGGCTTCGAGCAGATCGTGGTCAAGCTCTCCACGCGCCCTGAAAAGCGCGTCGGTTCGGATGAAGCATGGGACCGTGCGGAAAGCATCATGTCCAAGGTGCTGGAGCAAATCGCAGCGGACTCCGGCGGCAAGATCAAGACGGCGGTGAACCCGGGCGAGGGCGCCTTCTACGGCCCCAAGTTCGAATATGTGCTGCGTGATGCGATCGGGCGTGACTGGCAGTGCGGCACGACGCAGGTGGACTTCAACCTGCCCGAACGCTTCGGCGCCTTCTACATCGGTGCTGACGGCGAGAAGAAGGTGCCGGTGATGATCCACCGCGCCATCTGCGGTTCGATGGAGCGTTTCCTCGGCATCCTCATCGAGCATTTCGCCGGCCACTTCCCGCTCTGGCTCGCACCCACCCAGGTGGTGGTGGCAACCATCACCTCCGACAGCGACGCCTATGCGCTTGAAGTCCGCGACATGCTGAAGAAGGCGGGCCTGCGCGCCGAAGCCGATCTTCGCAACGAGAAGATCAACTACAAGGTCCGTGAGCACTCCGTGCAGAAGGTCCCGGTGATCCTCGTGGTCGGCAAGCGCGAGATGGACGAACGCGCCGTGAACGTCCGCCGCCTCGGCTCGCAGAACCAGACCCCGATGTCTTTGGACGCAGTATTTGCAGCCCTCAAGGACGAGGCCACGCCGCCGGACCTGAAGCGGGACTGAGATACCACCCCATTTCCGTCACCCCGGCGAAGGCCGGGGTCCAGCTTCGGGCGTCCATAGCTGGATTCCGGCCTTCGCCGGAATGACGGCATTGAGGTGTCGTATGTCCTGAACCATCCACCCCATCTTGCCGTACAACTTCCCATGTCACACACATACATCATTATCGGCGCCACCGGCGGCATCGGCTCTGCCTTGTCCCGCAGGCTCGCAGCAGCGGGCCACACCATCCATGCCATCGGCCGCGATGCGGCAAAACTGGCGTCCCTCACTGCCGGGATCGGCGGCACCTCGGCGGTGGCTGACGTCATGGACCGTGCCCAGCTTGAAACCGCCGTCAAATCCGCTGGCCCCGCCGTGGCGGGCCTTGCCTATTGCGTGGGCTCCATCAACCTGAAGCCGGTCTCCCGCATCACGGATGAGGATGCCGAGCGTGACTTCACCCTCAATGCGCTGGGCGCCCTCCGCGCCGTGCAGGCCGCACTCCCGGCGCTGAAGGCCAATGACAGGCCCTCGAGTGTCGTCCTCTTCTCCACCATCGCCGTGGCCCAGGGCTTCGCCAACCATGCCTCGATCGGCCTGTCCAAGGGCGCGGTCGAAGGCCTCATGCTGTCGCTTGCAGCGGAGCTGGCGCCCAAGGTCCGCGTCAATTGTGTCGCCCCCTCGCTGACGAAAACGCCGCTCGCTGCCGCCCTCACTTCCAGTGAGCAGATGGCCACCGCCATCGCTGGCCTGCACGCATTGCAGCGCTTAGGCGAACCCGATGACATCGCCGCCGCCGCTGCCTTCCTGCTCTCGCCCGATGCCTCATGGATCACGGGCCAGGTGATCGGCGTTGACGGCGGCCGCTCCACGCTGCGCACCAAGGGCTGACGCCGTGGCGCGCATGCGCAAGAAGGATGAGCTTCCGTCCAAGCCCTGCGCCTGCTGCGGAAAGCCCTTCACCTGGCGCAAGAAGTGGGCGCGGGACTGGGAGAATGTGAAGACCTGTTCCGACCGCTGCCGCGCCGCGCTGAAGCAGCAGGCGAAATGACCACGCTTCGCATCGTGCTGGGCGACCAGCTCACGCGCGGCCTGTCATCCCTGCGCGATTATCAGCCCGGCGACACCGTGCTGATGATGGAGGTGGCGGAGGAAGCAAGCTACGTCCCCCACCACAAGCAGAAGCTGACGCTGATCTTCTCCGCCATGCGGCACTTCGCAGGCGAACTGCGCGCACAGGGCCTCACCGTCGACTACATCCGCCTCGATGATCCCGCCAACACCGGCTCCTTCACCGGCGAAGTGCAGCGCGCCATCACCCGCCACCGCCCATCATCCATCATCGTCACCGAACCCGGCGAATGGCGCGTGATGGAGATGATGAAGGGCTGGGGTGCCGAGATCCGCAACGATGACCGCTTTTTCGCCAGCCCGGCCTCCTTTGCCGCCTGGGCCCATGGCCGCAAGCAATTGCGCATGGAATTCTTCTACCGCGACATGCGCCGCGCCTCGCGCCTGCTGATGGAGGGTGACGAACCCGCAGGCGGCCAGTGGAACTTCGACCACGACAACCGCAAGTCACTGCCCAAGCATGTCGATCCCCCGAAGCGCCAGCGCTTCGCACCCGATGCCATCACCCAGGAGGTGATGGCGATGGTGGCTCAGCGCTTTCCCTCCCACTTCGGCGACCTCGAACCCTTCGGCTGGGCCGTCACGCGCGAGGGCGCGCTGGAAGCGCTCGATCACTTCATCACGGCCTGCCTTCCGAATTTCGGCGACTATCAGGATGCGATGAAGCAGGACAACGTCTTCCTCTATCACGCCGTCATCTCGCCCTACCTCAACATCGGCCTCATCACCCCGCGCGAGATTTGCGAGAGTGCCGAAGCGGCGTGGCGGAGTGGCCGCGCACCCCTCAATGCGGTTGAAGGCTTCATCCGCCAGATCCTCGGCTGGCGCGAATATGTGCGCGGTCTGTACTGGCTGAAGATGCCCGGCTACGCCGAGACCAATGCGCTCGAAGCCCACCGCCCGCTCCCCGATTTCTACTGGACGGGCAAGACGGAGATGAACTGCCTGGCCCAGGCCATCGGCGACACCAAGCGCCACGCCTACG
>CAIYXE010000315.1 GCA_903930095.1 uncultured Hyphomicrobiales bacterium | reverse complement strand
TCACGCGCCACCACGGCCTTCGCGGCCGCATCGGCGGCATAGGCGGTGCCTGGATAGCGCTGCGCCACCTCTTCCAGCGCCGCCAGCGCCTGCTTGGTGGCGGTCTGGTCGCGCTTGGTGTCGGCGATCTTGTTATAGTTCGAAACCGCGATGAGGTAATAGGCATAGCCCGCGTCGCGGTGGCCGGGGTGCAGGGTCACGAAGCGGGTGGCGGCGATGACTGCGTCATCCCATCGCAACGCCACGTAGCTGGCATAGGCCTGCATGAGGATCGCCTTGGTTGCGAAGCTCGAATAGGGATATTTGCGCTCGACTTCCGAGAACCTGGTGATGGCTGACTTGGATTGGCCCTTCTCCAGCTGGGCAAGGCCCTCGTTGTAGAGCTTGGCCACTTCCGCATTCTCGGTCGCGGCGGTCATGTCAGGCGTCAGTCCGGCAGACAGGGCCTGCGAGGAAGAGGACGACGCAGAGGTTCCCCCGCTGTCGCCCAGCAGGCCGTCCATCAGGCTCGAGGCACAGCCGGAGAGCAGAACGGCCATGAGCGCCACCCCGGCCCCTTGCGAAATCTTTCCCGCTAACCGCACCTGAACCCCGCCAGCAAACCGACTTCCGCCCATTTGAACCAATTGGGTCCGGGAAGCACGTTCAATTTTTCAGCCCGGCGAAACAACCGTGCAGACGTTCTTTAGATGCGCCAAACCCGGCGGAAGTGTGACCGCCGGGTTGTGCATTTTCAGCAGAAAATTCAATCAGTTCGCTTGCCGGCGCAGGAAGGCTGGAATCTCCAGCTGGTCATCGTCGAGGGCAGGTTCAACGGGCGGCTGGGGCTGCGGCTGCTGGCGCTGCTGCAGCAGCGGGCGCTGCGGCGGCTGCGGAGCGATCGAGGGCTCACGCGGGGCCGGGGCTGCCGGCGGATCGTCCCTGCGGCCCAGCCCGACATTGGCCAGCCGCTGGAACAGGCCGGGCTTCTTCTTCTGGGCATGCTCCGCAATCGACTCGATGCGGTTCTGCTGGGCTTCGATCTGGCGCTTCACCTGCGGCGGGAACTCATCGATCGTCGGGATGCGCACCTGGCGCATCGCGGGCTGGGGCGCGCGCTCGGGCATGAGGGGCAGCGGCGGCTGCTCAGGCGCAGCGGTATGATGGAAATCCTCATCGCCATAGGACCTTGCCTGGGGTGCCGGAGGCGGCGCGGCGGGAACAGCGGGAGCGGACATGGTGGAGGTGAAGGGCTGGGGCGCCGGGCGGGCCGCCATCGGCGCGGGCTGCACCGGCTTCTTGGCAGGCACGGGATGCTTGCCGACGAAGCCGAACACCGAAGGCTTGTCGGCGGTCTCTTCTTCCGGCTGCTGCGACTTGGCGCCCTTGAGCGCCTCGGCGGCAAGCCCTGTGGCGACGACCGAGACCCGCATGATGCCCTCAAGCGATTCATCGAAGGTGGCGCCGAGGATGATGTTCGCCTCGGGGTCTACCTCTTCGCGGATGCGGGTTGCAGCCTCATCGACCTCATAGAGCGTCAGGTCGGGGCCGCCGGTGATGGAAATGAGCAGGCCGCGCGCGCCGCGCATCGATACATCGTCGAGCAGCGGGTTGGAGATCGCGGCTTCCGCCGCCTCGATGGCGCGCTTCTCGCCAGAGGCTTCGCCCGTCCCCATCATGGCGCGGCCCATCTCGCTCATGATGGCGCGCACGTCAGCGAAATCGAGGTTGATCAGGCCTTCCTTGGTCATCAACTCGGTGATGGAGGCGACACCGGAATAGAGCACCTGGTCGGCCATGGCGAAGGCGGCGGCGAAGGTCGTCTTCTCGTTGGCAACCCGGAACAGGTTCTGGTTGGGAATGACAATGAGCGTATCGACATGCTTGGCGAGCTGCTCGATGCCGCGCTCTGCCGTCTGCTGGCGGCGGATGCCCTCGAAGTGGAAGGGCTTGGTCACCACGCCGACGGTGAGGATGCCCTGCTCCTTGGCCGCGCGGGCGATCACGGGTGCGGCTCCGGTGCCAGTCCCGCCGCCCATGCCGGCGGTGATGAAGGCCATGTGCGAGCCCGCGAGGTGATCGAGAATTTCCGGCAGCGCCTCCTCGGCGGCGGCGGCACCGATCTGCGGTTGAGACCCGGCACCCAGGCCCTGGGTCAGGGCCGTGCCCATTTGAATGCGGCGCTGTGCGGCGTTCTGGATCAGCGCCTGCGCGTCCGTGTTGGCGACGACGAACTCGACCCCCTCCAGCCGGCTCTCGATCATGTTGTTGACGGCATTGCCGCCGGCACCGCCGACGCCGAAGACGGTGATGCGCGGCTTGAGATCGGAGAAGTTCGGCACGGTAAGGTTGATTGTCATGGTCATTGGCGCCCGGATGTGATTTGCCACATCCTTATTTCTTACCAAATTCATAACAAATGGTTAACGCGCGCTAACCATTCCGGCGAAACCTCACTTGTTGTGGAGCGCAATGAATCGGCGGCGTAACGGATGGTTCAGTTTGTGCCGCCGCGGCTCGCCTGGCGGTGGAGTTCCGCAACCCGGCTCGCCAGTACCTTGTCCACACGCCTGCCATCGAGGTCGACGACCTCGAACAGCCAGCTCCCGACCTTGACCGACTGACCGAGCGAAGGCAGGTGCTTGAACGCGTCAACGACCAGCCCCGCGACCGTCTCGTAGCGGCGCTTTGGCGGCAGCACGAAGCCGGTGAGCTCCGCCATCTCGTCCACCGGCATGTCGCCGGGCAGAAGCCAGGACCCGTCCTCACGCTGGAGGGCGCTTTCGGCCCCCTCGCCCGCGGGTTCCATGCTGCCGGCGATGGCGTTGAGCAGGTCCGCCGCGGTCACGATCCCCAGCATGCGGCCGTACTCGTCCTGCACGAAAGCGAGATGAATCGAGGAGCCGCGGAACAGTTCCATCGCCTCGAGTGCCGGCATCGATTCCGGAATGACCGGCACCTTCTGCACCAGCTCCGCGATGTCCAGCTTGCGGCGCGACAGCAGAAGGTCCGCCACGTCCTTGATGACGATGATGCCGATGATGTCTTCCGGGTCCCCGCCGTGAACCGGAATGCGCGAGTGCGGCGTGGCGAGGATGGCCTTGCGGATGTCGGGAAGATCATCGTCGACGCCGATGACGTCGATCTCCGTCATGGGCGTCATCATCGCGCGCACCGGCCTGTCGGCGAGGCGCATCACGCCCGCGATCATGTCGCGCTCGCCGCTTTCGATGACGCCGGCGGACTGGGCCTCGGCGATGAGCGACTTGATCTCCTCGTCGGTGACATTCGCCTCGCCCGAGCTCTTCGATCCGAGCAGCCCGATCAGCAGGCGGCTCGAGCCGTCGAGCAGCCAGACGAAGGGGGCCGCCACCCTGGAGAGGAGGTTCATCGGGGCAGCGATGCGGCAGGCGATGGACTCAGGGTTCTTGAGAGCGATCTGCTTTGGAACCAGCTCGCCGATGATGAGCGATACATAGGTGATCGCGGCGACCACCAGCGTGAAGCCGAGAGGCTGCGCATACTGGGGCGCCATGCCGAAATCCTGCAAACTGCCTGACAGCCGCGCACCCAGCGTGGCGCCGGAGACAGCACCTGCCAGAACGCCCACCAGCGTGATGCCCACCTGCACCGTCGACAGGAAGCGCCCCGGATGTTCTGACAGCATCAGCGCGGCGCGCGCGCCGGACACGCCCCTGTCCCGCATGGCCCGGAGGCGGCCGGGCCGCGAGGAGACGACGGCCAGCTCCGACATGGCGAGCACGCCATTCAGCAGCACGAGGCCGAGCAGTACCAGAAGTTCGATCGCCAGCATGGGGACCGCGCATATAGCGGACGGGCCCGCCGCATGCAAATCCGGGGTTGCCCCG
>CAIYXE010000314.1 GCA_903930095.1 uncultured Hyphomicrobiales bacterium | reverse complement strand
GCTCAATCCGGAAGACCGCACATGGGAGAATGTGGGCCCTCACATGCTCTCAGACCTGATGCTGGGCGAGGGCGGCAACGGTGTCGACATCCTGCCGCCCGAACTGGTGGACCCCGTCGCCTGGTGGAATGTTCCAGCCTTTTTCCTCGAGGCGCGTGATCCCCCGGCGTCACCCTTCATGCACATGTATGCCACGATCTGGGCCCGGCGTGGCGTGGATGCCGAGGCCCCGATCCCCGAGGCCTCGCTCGCAGGTCGCCTCTGGCAGCACTTTGGGCTTTAGAGCATGATCCGCAAAAGTGGAAACCACTCTTGCGATAAGATCATGCTTAAGCCATTGATCTTGCACGAGTTCTCTTCGACCGGGTGATTCCACCTGGTCGCAACGCACGCTAGCCCAGCGAGCGGTCGATCTGCCGGTCGCGCAGGATCATCAGGATGCCAGAGGTGATTACCACTGCCGCGCCGATCCAGGTGTAGAGGTCCGGAAAATCGCCGAACAGCACGAGCCCGAAACCCACCGCCCAGATCATTGCCGAATACTCGAAAGGTGCGACGAAGTTCGTCTCCGCCAGCCGGTAGGCGTTGATGAACAGCAGCATGGCGCCGCCGGCCAGCACGCCGTGGCCCAGCAGCAGCGCCGTATCGAAGGCGCCAGGCCACACCCACGGCCTGGACAGGAACACGAGGCTGGGATGGTTGAAAGTGCCGAAGTCCACGGTGCTGAACAGGATCCAGATGACGATCGCCATCGTGGCATAGACGAAGTTCTGCCAGGTGGCGATCACGATGGGCGCCACCTTCTGTGACAGCGGCCGCCCGAGCATCTGCCCCGTCGCGTATCCGAAGGCAGACAGAAGCGCCAGAAGCGCCGCGGGCTCGAACACGCCAACGCCGGGCCGCACCATGATGAGCACCCCGATGAAGCCCGCGATAATCGCCATCCAGCGGTGGAAGCGCACGCGCTCGCCCAGCAGCGGCCCTGCAAGCCCCGCAACGAAGAATGGCATGGTGAAGTAGATCGCCACCGCGTTGGCGATCGGTATCGCCGCGATCGCCAGCACGAAGGCCAGATAGGCCACGGCCAGGATCAGGCTCCTCAGCAGCACGCGCGGCCAGAGCGGGGTGGAAAGAGACCATCCGCGCCCTTCCTTCCACAGGATGTAAGCGATCACCGGCATCGATCCGATGCAGCGGAACAGCAGTGTCTCGTAGGCGGGGTAGCCGGAGGACATGTACTTGACGACGGCATCTTGCGCGGAGGCGAGGCCGATGCCGGTCAGCACATAGACTGTCGCCAGCGTGCGATTGTCGGACTGCAAGCGCATGGCGTCAGCGCCGCACGAGGTCTGCGAGAATGCGGATGCCCGGTTCGATCTTCTGCTCGTCAATCGAGGAAAAGGCGAGGCGGTAGAAGTTGCGTGGCGCATCGGGCGTGCCGAAGGTCACGCGGCCCGGCTCGATCAGTACGCCCTTTTCCGCGGCCTGCTGCGCAAGCTCCTCGCTGTCGAGGCCCTGACGTCCTCTCACCCAGTAGCTGGTGCCGCCAAAACTCGGCACCTGACTCGATTCGGGAAAATGCTGCTTCAGTGCCTCGCTCATGATCTCCCAGCGGCTTCTGTAGGCGCGGTGCAGCCGCCGGATCAGCGTGTCATGATGGCCGAGCGAGAGAAACAATGCCGCCGTCCTCTGGTTGTTGTTGGGCGCATGCCGCACCATCAGTCTCCGCAGGGCGCGCGCCTGCTCCACCACGTTGCGCGGCGCCACCAGAAACCCGAGCCTCAGGCCGGGGAACAGTGTCTTCGACAGCGAGCCGACGTAGATGACGCGTCCATCGTCATCGAGCGACTTGAGCGCGGGGCAGGGCTCGTTCACGTAGTTGGTCTCGAATTCGTAGTCGTCCTCGATGATGACCACATCATGCTTGGCCGCGCGCTTGAGCAGTTCCATGCGGCGCTCCAGCGGCATGGTCACGGTGGTTGGAAACTGGTGGCTGGGCGTGGTGAAGACGAGGTCGCAGGCGTTGAACTCATCACTGGCCGCAAGGCCCCTTTCGTCCATCGGCAGCAGCGCCACCTGCGGCGTAGCCAGCCGGAAGATGTTGCGCACGTCCGGATAGCCCGGCTCTTCCATGCCCACGCGCGTGCTGGGGCTCACGAGAAGTGTCGTCAGCAGGTAGAGCGCGTTCTGCGCCCCCAGCGTCACCAGGATCTCATCGTCGTTCGCCATGATGCCGCGGCGCGGCAGGATGCGGCGGCGGATCTGCTCGACGAGGAGCGGATCGTCATGCGCCCATGTATCGTTGGTCCATGAACCGAGCCACTTCTTGCCCAGCGCCTGCCTTGCGCAGTCGCGCCACTCGGCAAGGGGAAACAGCGTGTGGTCCACCTGGCCATAGATGAAGGGATAGGGGTAGGACTGCCAGTCGAGCGGTTTCGAAACGTTGGACTGCTCCGCCGGATGCATGGTGAGGCGGCTGGACCAGTCGATGCTGCTGGCCGCCACTTGCGGCTTCACCATCAGCTTCGGAGGTGCCGCCGACTCGATCGCCTTCTCGGACACATAGTAGCCAGACCGCTCGCGCGCCACGAGATAGCCGTCATCCAGAAGCCCCTGATAGGCCAGAACCACGGTGTTCCTTGAAACGCCCAGGCTCTTCGCCATCTTGCGGGTTGAGGGAATCGGCTCCTCCCGGGCCAGTTGCCCGTCAAGAATGGCCGACACCAGCGCCTCCCTGATCTGGGTCTGGAGGCTGGCGTGTTCGTTTCGCCGGATGTGGACGAGCCAGTCGCGCAAATTTGGTTCCTGTGAACGGAGCGTCTGGACCTATCATAGGGCCAAAAGAGCCGGTAGAGTAGAGGGAACTGGACCCGTGAGCCGCATGCGCATGACAGAGCCCGCCGTGAACACCTCTCCCAAGACATGGGACGAGGTCAAGACCACCACATGCTACATGTGTGCCTGCCGCTGCGGAATCAGGGTGCAGCTGAAGGATGGCCGCGTCACCTACATCGACGGCAACCCGGAGCACCCGGTCAACAAGGGGGTCATTTGCGGCAAGGGTGCCGCGGGCATCATGCAGCATTATTCGCCCGCCCGGCTTTCGAAGCCGCTGATTCGCGTGGGAGAGCGCGGCGCGGGCGAGTTCCGTGAGATCGAGTGGGAAGAAGCACTGTCGACCGCTGCCAGCTGGCTCACGGAAGTGCGCGCGAAGGACCCGAAGAAGCTTGCCTTCTTCACGGGACGTGACCAGAGCCAGGGCCTCACCGGCTGGTGGGCGGCCCAGTTCGGCACGCCCAACTATGCAGCCCACGGCGGCTTCTGCTCGGTCAACATGGCGGCGGCGGGCCTGTACACCTTCGGCGGCTCCTTCTGGGAATTTGGCGAGCCGGACTGGAAGCACACGAAATACTTCATGCTCTTCGGCGTGGCAGAGGACCATGCCTCGAACCCGATCAAGAAGGCGCTGGGCCTCTTGAAGGAGCGTGGCGCCAAGATCGTCTCCATCAACCCGATCCGCACCGGCTATTCGGCGATTGCCGATGAATGGATCGGCATCCGCCCCGGAACCGACGGCCTGTTCGTCGGCGC
>CAIYXE010000313.1 GCA_903930095.1 uncultured Hyphomicrobiales bacterium | reverse complement strand
TGTGCGCTTTGCCACGAGGCAGATCGTACTGACTTGCGACCTCATCGAGGCACCCACCGATGGCGCTGCTATCCGAAACGGCACGGCCTGGGCGGACCTACTCGGCGCCATGGACGGTGATCCGGATCTCGCGCCCATTGCCCGGATGCTCCGCTCGGAAATCGAGGGAACTCCTCTTGCCGACTGGCGGCGCGCCGCGAACATGCTGGGCATCCATCTCGAAACCGTGGATGCGATCGGCCTTGGACCTGCGCTCGATCTTTCCGAGGACCCGCAGATCTTCGAGGAGGTCGAGATCACTGGCGGGCCCGATCCGGTCATCGTCAACGACCATACCGCACTAGCCCGCATTGCCGAGCTGGAGCGTCGCTTCTCCGGCGTCATGCGCCACGGCACGGTGGAGGAGGTCGATGCAGCCCGGCAGCGCGTGAGGCTTAACTTCGGCAAGGATGTCGACGGCAAGCCCTTCCTGTCGCCCTGGGTGCCCTACGCCCAGATGGCGGGTGCCCTGAAGGTCCACACGCCGCCGTCGAAGGGGCAGCAGTTCACAGCCCTGTCTCCCAACGGCGACTGGCAGCAGGCCGTGGCGCTGCCTATGACCTGGAGCGATCAGAACCAGTCGCCCTCATCAAAAGGTGACGAGAACGTCCTCACCTATGGGAATGTCACCGCCATCATCAAGGACGGCCTCTGCGAGGTCGTTGTTGGCGCCGCCACCCTGAAACTCACGTCCGCCGCCGTGACGATCAACGTTGGCGGCGTCAACGTTGAAGTGAGCGATGCCGGCGTCGCAATCACCGGAGGCAAGGTCACGCATGATGGCAAGAACATCGGGTCGACCCACATCCATGGTGGCGTGGTGCCCGGCGGCGGGTTGACGGACGTTCCCGCGAACTGACGGGACGAGCCGCTACTTGTTGCAGGTGGCCACGAACAGGGCGCCCGTCAACGCACCGCTGGCATCCACCACCGGGGC
Organism: uncultured Hyphomicrobiales bacterium; assembly: GCA_903930095.1. Classification (GTDB taxonomy): domain Bacteria; phylum Pseudomonadota; class Alphaproteobacteria; order Rhizobiales; family Aestuariivirgaceae; genus Aestuariivirga. The sequence goes on along the minus strand of CAIYXE010000313.1, from coordinate 578 downwards.
ATAGATGGAATCGCATGTCCGGTCGAACAGCTTGGCCTGTCCTGTGAATGACTTTTTCTGAACCAGATGCTCGAAGGCCGGAGAACTCCGGTCGAGCTTTGTATTGACCGCTGATGCGCCGTCTTCCGTCGTCAGGGTGGTCTTCTCCCGGATGAAGTCCTGTCCGTCATAGCGGAAGATCGTGCTTTCCTGTGCCGCCAGAGCTGCCGAAGGCGCAACAAGAAGCAAACCCACGCCTACCATGTTTCTGGAGATCGCTGCCCAGAACTGCCGATTGGTCGTCATTGATGGAACCCTCGCCGCTTCAATCATGGAATTGTGAAATGGAATGAAACGTTAGCTTAGCTCGGCGAGGGTGGAAAGTCCTCTTCGTTCAAGAAGCTTTCAGACCGTCCCTCGATGACCCTCGGCTGATGCGTCCGAAGTTGCAAGGAAGTTCCTGCGGGCGCGCATGCGGCTCCGCCTCTCCAGTCACCTCTTCCCAAAACCACAAGCAGGTACAACATGCCACGCTACGCCATCACCGAGAGGGCGGGCCCCTTTGTCGCGGCCCATCGTAACACCGGGGTCGGGACCGT
>CAIYXE010000312.1 GCA_903930095.1 uncultured Hyphomicrobiales bacterium | reverse complement strand
GCGGGCGCCGTGCTCGGATCGGTTCTGGACCGCATCCGCAGCGTGGCGATGCCCATCACGCGGCTGCCCATGCCCTCGATCGCCATCCATGCGGGCCATGTGTGAGCGAGAGTGCCATGGACCGCGAATTCATCCACTTCCGCCTGCAGACAGAGCGCCAGCTGAACCACTGGTATGCGGCGGCCCAGACCATCAGGCGGCCGGAGCTGGTCGCCTCCGCCGCCGCCTGGGGGGCACTGGAGCAATATGTGGGCGCGCGCATCCGCGAGAGCCTTACCGCCGCCTGCGACCAGCTGCTGCGCGAGTTCAACGTGATCCGCGCCCAGTTCGTGGCGGCGCGCTCGCTGGCCGACCTCGACCAGGTGGCGAATGGCATCGTGAATTTCCGCACGCGCTACACGCGGGTGGAGATGCTGGTGCATTTCTATGGCGATGCCATCAACTCCCGCACCAGCCCGGAGCTGGGCGCCAAGCTGCGCGCCTTCGACTATCTGGCGGGTGTGAGCATGCGGCGCATGCTGGAGCCGCTGCGCCACCCCACGCCGCCGGTGCTGGTCTATCTCAACAAGGGGCTGGGCGCCTCGATCCTGAGGGCTGGCTTGCGGCTGTGGGATGGCGGCACCATCAGCCCGGTGGCGGCGGTGAGCGTCACCTTCCACAACCAGGAACGGCCAACCGCCATCGTGCACGAGACGGGCCACCAGGTGGCGGCGATGCTGGGCTGGAACGAGGAGCTGGCACAGCTCTTCGAGCGTGAGCTGCGCGCCGACAGCCCGGAAAGCGCGCTGATCTGGTCGCGCTGGTCATCCGAGGTGGCGGCGGATGCCTATGGCTTCGCCAATGTGGGCTTCGCCGCGGTGGCCGCCCTCTCCGACGTCGTCGGCGGAAGCCCGCCGCAGGTGTTCAACTACAACCCCGCCGGGGTTCACCCCATCAGCTATCTGCGGGTGCTCCTGGGCTTTGCCATGGCGCGGCGCTTCTATGGCCGCGGCATCTGGGACGAGCTCGAGCTTGCATGGCGCACGCGTTACGCCATCCAGTTCGCGCCCGAGGCGCTGCGGCCGATGCTGGCGGTGCTCGAACGCCAGGTTCCAAAGGTGACCGAGCTCGCCCTCCTCACGCCCATGCGCTGCTTCGGCGGCCAGTCGCTGGCTGAGCGGATCGACCCGGCACTTGTCTCGCCCGAGTCTCTCCTGCGGCTCGAACGCGAAGCAGGCCCCGCCCTCATGACCTCGCCGCACTGGGTGGCGAAGGAATGCCTGCGGCTGATCGCCCTCATCGGTTACCGCTTCGCGCTCTCGCCTGAGAAGGCCGAGGAACTCATCACCACACACCGCAACCTCATGCAGCGGCTGGGCGAGGCCATCACCGGCTTCAAGTCCGCCGCGTGAGACAACCACATGAGAAGGAGACGACCAATGGCAAAACGAGCGAACCACAGAGTGCCTGAGCAAAAGATGATGGCTGCCCAGGCTGCGGAAATCCTACACAATCACCCGGAACTGCAGGCCTTCGCCAACATGATGAAGGCGCTGATCGACGCGCGGACCGGACCACTGGAACGGCTGGATGAGCTCATGATCCCGGTGACACTGATCACGGGGGAAGAGATCCACGTCACGGTCCCATCCCTGACAAGGCCCATCGTGACGGATGACGATCCCCGCCTCGAGGCCTTCCGGAACATCGTCCGCATCAGCGTGGCGCAGGCGCCGACGGTCTACCGGCTCGCCAACAGCGCGGCCGTGCAGACGAAAAAGGACATGCAGGTCACGTCGCCCTGACGGCACATCCACCATTCTCCAAGGAGCAAGCTCATGTTTCGCCAGACCGTCGCCCGCCCCGCCAGCGACACCGACAAGAGTTTCAATGCGGACCGCCTGTTCACCAGCGGCCCCGCGCAGATCATGACGTTGATGAACCACGCCTGGACGCAGCGCGTCGGCAGGCCCGGCGTATTCAGGCAGGCATGGGAAGAGGATCCGGTAGCGGTGATGGCCAACCCCGGCGCCTATCTCACGGGCTTCAGGCCGCCGATCACGCCCACCACACCCCTGGCCTATCCGCATGCCATCGAGGCCTTCTGCCTCGAGAATACGCGCGTCGTCGAGATATTCAGGCGGGTGATCGGGCACTTCGTCCATGGCGAACAGCTCGCCGTGCCGCCTGACAAGCTCATTGCCGCCAACACCACCGACATCGTCTCCTGGCTCCGGACGACGGAAACGCTGTTCTTCAGCCCGCTGCCGGCGCTTGTGCCCTATGCGGTGACCAGCGAGATCCGCAACGACCCCGACATCGTGCGGCGCAACTTCTATTACCGGTTCTTCGGTGCCGACCTCCTGCACCCGGCACCTGCCAATGGCAATATCGAGCAGATGAAGCCCGCCGCCTCGAACCGGGATTTCTTTCCCACGTTCGAACGGCTGCTGGCGGAAGTCTGGCGCGGAATCGTGAACGCCATGAACAGCAGCGGCCGCCGCGACACTGACGACGCCGCGATCGCGACGTTGACCACGCGGCTGCATGACATCATGGCCGACCGGCGGCTCGGCGGCAATCTGCAGCGCGAGGAGTTCTACTCCACAGCCATGCTGAGCTGGCTCCACACTGCCCTTTTGTGGAACTCGCCGATCGTGACGGCGCTGAAGGCCGAAGCCGACCACCCGGCGGACCGGCTGGCCCGCATCGGCGAGCGCGTGGGGCTGAAGCCGCATGTGCATTCCGCCGCATACATCCAGATGGCCCCGCTGGCTGGATTTCTGATGGACTGCATTGCAACGGGCACGCTCAACGATGCGTCCGCCGCGCCGTTCTACTACATGCCGGGTGCCGGACCCTTCACCAACTTCTCCGAAGTCATGACGCAGCTCATCACCCTCTACATGCGCGCCACCGGACGTGACATCAAGGCGGCGGCGGTGACGGTGACGCAGCGCGCCTGACGGCGGTTCTTGTTAGCGACACTGGACCCCGCGTGCGGCGCATGCGGGGTTCATCCGTTTTCGCTTGCGGAGAGTCCCTTGCGGCGCTCCAACTCCTCGATTTCGGCGGCAATGCTGCGCAGGCGGGCAGCCAGGGAAGATGGCGCTTGTGCGGCGGACCCCCGATGGGAGAAGCGCGGCGGGAGTGCGGCAAGGCGAAGCCTTCGCGAGTCATCAGCGGGCTTCAGGGAGAGTTCGCGTGCGAGGGCCCGCTCCAGCGCGCGGTAGGTGGCGAGCGCGGCTGGCCTGTTGCCGAGCAGGAGATGGGCGCGCATCACCTCCTGGTGGGCTTCCTCAAGCAGGGGTTCGGCTTCAGCCAGCGCCTGGCCGCGGCGCACCACCTCCGCCCAATCACCCTGATCGCGCGCGGAACGCAGGCCGATGAGATTGAGGTCCGTCCGCAGTGCTGCGTAATAGGCGCGGCGGCCGAGGCACCATTCATCCGCATCGCCGGCCATGAATTCTCCGGTGCAGAGGGCTTC
>CAIYXE010000311.1 GCA_903930095.1 uncultured Hyphomicrobiales bacterium | reverse complement strand
GAGGCGAGCACCGCGAGCGCGGCGACCCGCCGCCAGGCCCCGCTGCGCACCGCCAGCACGGCAAGCGGCCAGACGAGTGCGAAGGCGAGCACCGCACTGGCAGCACCCAGCGCCAGGCTGGTCACGATGGCCCTGAAGAGGAGCGGGGACACGTCAATGCGGAACAGGCCCGCGCCAAGAAGGGCAGCAAGCGGCGGCAGGAGAAGCAGAAGCGCGCAGGCGATCATGCCCGCATCCAGCAGGCGGGCGGGGAGGCCCTTGCCGTCATAGCGCCGGGCGCCGAGCCGCAGCATGGGCCAGCCCTGGGCGAGGCCGCCCCATTTCTGCGCCAGAAGGGCGAGCGTGGCGCAGAGCGCCAGCTGGACGAGGGCCAGCATGGAGGCCCTCTGCGGATCGAAATCCGCACGCAGCGACTGGTAAATCGCCACTTCCAGTGTTGCCGCGCGAGGGCCCCCGCCCAGTGTCAGCACGATGGCGAAGCTCGACGCGCAGAGCAGGAAGATGAGAAGGGCCGCGCCTGCGATGCCACTCCTGACCTGCGGCCATTCGACAAGGCGCCAGATGGCGGCAGGACCGAACCCCAGCTGTGCGGCAAGCTTGAAGCTTTCAGGCGGGATGCGCTCGAGGTCGGAGAGGATCAGCCGTGCCGCGAGCGGCGCGTTGAAGAACACATGCGCCAGAAGGATGCCCTGCAGCCCGTAGATATCAAGGATGCCGCCGAGCCAGCCGCTGGCGCCATAGACTTCGATGATGCCGATGATGACGGTGATGGCGGGCAACGCCAGCGGCAGGTTGAGAAGCCGCACCAGCAGGCCACGGCCGGGAAAGGCCTGCTGCCTTGCCAGCGCGCGCGCCAGCGGCAGCCCAAGCGCCAGCGACAGCAGCGTCGAGAGGCCCGCCTGCAGCAGCGTGAAGCTCAGTACACGGATGACATAGGGATCAAGGCCCTGCAGCCCCTGCTCCAGCCCGAGGCGCAGCACGGGCAGGAAGCCGGCGGCAAGCGCCAGCGCGAGGAATGCGAGCGCGATGAGGGCGGGTGTTATCGCGGGGCGGTAGGTGGTCACCGTCGCACCACCTACAAGGCCTTCACCGGGATGACGGAGCTGTGTGCGGCATCACTTGGCAGTGGCATTCAGCCACTCGTCGATCCAGGTGCGGCGGTTCTGTTCCACCTCTTCCGGGGTGAAGAGCAGCGTCTTCACCGGCTTCACCAGCGCATCGAAGGCGGGGGGAAGCGGGGCTGAGGTGGCGCCCGCCGGGAACATCCAGTTGTTGGTGGGAATCTGGTCCTGGAAGCCGGGGCCCATCATGAAGGCGAGGAATGTCTTCGCCAGTTCCTTCTCCGGGCTCGCCTCGATGAGGCCTGCGGCCTCGACCTGCAGGTAATGACCCTCAGCGAAGGAGGCTGCCTTGTAGCGCTCGGTGTTCTCCGCGATCACATGATAGGCGGGAGACGTGGTGTAGGAGAGCACCATCGGCGCCTCGCCCTTGGTGAAGAGCGCATAGGCCTCCGACCAGCCGGGCGTGACGGTGAGGATGCGCGGCTCGAGCTTCTTCCAGGCCTCCGCCGCCTTATCGCCATAGACGCTCTTCATCCACAGCAGGAAGCCCAGTCCCGGGGTGGATGAGCGCGGATCCTGCAGCACGATCTTCTGCGAAGGGTCGCCGTTGACCAGCTCGTCCAGCGACTTCGGCGGCTCTTTCATGGCTTCGGTGTCATAGATCACGGCGAAGTGGCCGTAGTCGAAGGGCATGAAATATTCATCCGTCCACGGAACGGGTGTCTTCGCCAGCGTCACGTCAAGGCCGTGCTTGCCGAAGAGGCCGGTCTTGGCGGCTTCCGCGGTGAGGTTGGTGTCAAGGCCCAGCACCACGTCGGCCTGGGTATTGGCGCCCTCGAGCTTCAGGCGGTTGAGCATGGCGACGCCGTCGCCGGGGGCCACCCATTCGAGCGTGCAGTTGCACTGCTTCTCGAAGGCCTCCTTCACCTTGGGGCCGGGGCCCCATTCGGCAACGAAGCTGTCATAGGTGTAGACGGTGAGCGTCTCCTTCGCCACGGCGGGCGTGGCGAGCAGGAGCGCTGCGAACAGAGCTGTCAGTGTCTTCTTCATCATTCCTCCATTCGCCGTTGGATGGAGGACTGGACACTCTGGGAGAACGTCCGCCCACAATCCCTCCGCCGGCATGATCCGGATCAGGTTCAGCGGGTCCGGGGCGGCAAGCCCTGTCTCAGCCGCGTCGTGCGGCACCCCGTTGAGAGCGGGCGGAAACTAGGGCTTGGGGCGTGCGCTGGCAAGCGCGATTTGCTAGAAGGCAAAGCATGACGAGATTTGCAATCCTCCTCGGCGGCGACATGACACCGACCGCCCGCCTGCTGGCACAGATCAGAGGCGCGCGCGTGATTGCCGCTGACAGCGGCATGATGCACGCGGCCGCACTGGGCGTGGTGCCGGAACTCTGGGTGGGAGACTTCGATTCCGCCGGCTCCGAACTCACCATGCAGTACCGCGAGGTGCCGCGCGACACATTCCCCGCGGAGAAGGATGCGACCGACGGCGCCATCGCGGTGGAGGAGGCCATCAGGCGCGGCGCGCGGGACATTCTGCTGCTGGGCGGCCTTGGCGGGCAGACGGACCATGCGGTGGGCCTTCTCGGCCAGAGCATCTCCATCGCGCGGAGAGGGTTTTCCTGCCTGCTGACCAGCGGCCTGGAGGAAGCATGGCCTCTCGTTCCCGGCCGCATGCGCGCCGTGCTGCCCGCTGGCACGCGCATCAGCCTCATTCCCTTCGGCGATCTCGAAGGCCTTGACCTTGCGGGCGTGAAATGGCCGCTCGCCAACCGCGACGTTGCGCTGGGTGCGACGCTGACGCTGTCCAACATCGCGCTGGGCCCGGTCGAGATCGGGCTGCGGTCAGGCCATGGCGTGGCGATCGCCTATCCGCCGCCTGGCGCCGATGACTGACACCTTGCTGCACATCGACGCAATGGGCCGCCGGGGCGAGGGCGTGGCCCGCCACGAGGGCCGCAACGTCTTCGTGCCGGGAACGCTGCCCGGGGAGGACGTCATGGCAAGCGGCGGGGGCGAGCGCCTGTCGCTCACCTCCATCATGCACGCCTCGCCGGAGCGCGCCGCACCCTTCTGCACACATTACGATCGCTGCGGCGGATGCCAGCTGCAGCACTGGCGCGAGGAACCGTACCGGGCGTGGAAGGCCTCGCTCGTCACGCAGGCGCTTGCCGCGCGCGGGATGACGCGCGATGTCACGGACTGCATCGATGCGCATGGCGCAGGCCGCCGCCGCGCGATCCTGCATGTGAGGAAGCGTGGCGCGGAGGTGACCGCGGGCTACATGGAGGCCCGCAGCCATGCGCTGCTCGACATCGGCCGCTGCCCCATCCTCGAACCGGCGCTGGCCGGCGCCTTCGACATCGGCCGCGCCGTGGGTGCGAGGCTCGGCGATTGCGACGTGGCCTTGACCGCGACGCTCACCGGCCTCGACGCGAGCGTGAAGGCGGAACGCAAGATCGTGGTGCAGGAACATGGCAAGCTTGCAGGGTTGATGAATGAACTGGGGCTTGCCCGGCTGTCCGTCAACGGCGAGGTGATCGCCACCGCCGTGCCACCGCGCCTGTTGATCGGCAGGGCGGAGGTGGCGCTGCCGCCCGGCGGATTCCTGCAGGCGACGGCGCTGGGCGAGGAGACGCTGGCGCGGCTGGTGATCGACAGCGTCGGCAAGGCGAAGCACGTGGCCGACCTGTTCTGCGGCATCGGGCCCTTCGCCCTCAGGCTGGCCGAGCGCGCCAAGGTCGATGCCTTCGACAATGACCGCGCCGCCATCACGGCACTCGCCGCGGCGGCAAAGGCCACATCCGGCCTCAAACCCGTGACGCCGGAGGTGCGCGACCTGTTCCGCGAGCCGCTGGTGCCCAATGAGATGAAGCACATCGATGCCGCCGTCTTCGACCCGCCGCGCGCCGGTGCGGAGGCGCAGGCAAAGCAACTGGCGCGCTCAGGCGTCAAGACCGTGGTCGCCGTCTCCTGCGACGCAGCAAGCTTCGCGCGCGATGCGGAGATCCTCGTGGCGGGCGGCTATGCGCTCACACGGGTTACCGCGGTCGACCAGTTCAAATGGTCCTCCCATGTCGAGGTGGTGGCGCTGTTCACGCGCCAGGCCGCGCGGTAGGGTCAGCCGATGGCACAGGCAGACGTGATCGTGGTCGGGGCGGGGCTTGCCGGCGCGGCCGCTGCGCTGAAACTGGCGAAGGCGGGCCGCCGCGTGAAGCTGATCGAGGCGCGCGAGCGCTGCGGCGGCCGGGCGTTTTCAAAGCCATATCGCGGCGAGGGACCGCTGCTTGAATATGGCGGCGCGTGGATCACGCCATGGCACCACCGCCTGCGCGCGCTTGTAGCCGAGCATGGCCTGACATTGCGCCCGCGCCATGAGGTGACGAACCGGCTGTGGCTGCGCGGCGGCGTACTCCATGCCGATGGCGCTGCAGCGCCGCAGGATGTGACGGCGCATGAGCGCGCCATCGCGCGGGTGGCAGCGGACGCGATCCTGCTCAAGAAGGGCATCACCGACAACGAGCGGGGCGAGAGGCTGACCGGCATCACGTTCCGCGATTACCTCGACAGGCTGCAATGCCCGAAGGCGACGCGCGATGTGTTCTCGGCCTGGTGGACGGTGTCGGGCAATGGCGATCATGGCCTCATCGCTGCTTCCGAATTCCTCGCAAGCTGCAGTTACGACAATGGGCTGGCCGAGGGCATGATCCGCTTCTGGTCCGACACGGTGGTGCCGGGCATGGGGGTTCTGGCGCAGCGCATGATCGAGGCGTCGGGCGCGGAACTGGTTCTCTCCGAGCCCGTGACCGGGGTGGCGCAGGCCAATGACGGCGTGTGGGTCTCCGCCGGAGATCGCCGGCACGGGGCGCGGGCCTGCGTGATGGCGCTGGGGCTGAACCAGCTGAAGGCCATCCATTTCACGCCGGCACTTCCGCCCGCGAAGCAGGAGGCAATCGCCAGGGGCCATGGCGGATGCTCCTTCAAGCTGTGGATCAGGGCCGAGGGCGTTTCGCCGGGCACGCTGGTGACGGGCAGCGGCAGCGGCATCGAGTTCGCCTTCGCGGAGCGGCGCGCGGATGACGGCTCCACCCTGATCGTGGCCTTCGGGCTGATGCAGGAAGCAAACCGGCCCGGCGAGCCTTCATGGGTGAAGGAACAGGTGGCGATGCTGTTTCCCAATGCCCGCGTGCTCTCGCATGACTGGCACGACTGGGTGGATGATCCCTTCGCGCGGGGCACATGGGTTGCAGCACCAGCCGGGCATGAGGCGGGTCTTGATGCGGCGAACTGGCAGCCGGAGGGCCGGATCGCCTTTGCCTCCTCCGACCATGCGCGTGAGCAGGCGGGCTGGTTCGAGGGTGCGGTGATCGCGGGCGAGGACGCGGCCGGAGCCTTGCTGGGAATCAGCTGAACAGCTGGCCGAACACATCCATCGACGTGTTGGCGCCGCAGACGACGACGCCGACCCGCTCATCCGCCGCCGGCCTGTAGGCGCCGGAGAGAAGGGCGGCGAAGGCTGCCGCACCGCCGGGCTCGGTGACGAGCTGCATGTCGCGCCAGAGCTTTCTCTGGGCGTTGCGGATGTCATCATCAGAGATGAGCGCCACATGGGCGATGTGGTTCCGCGCGATGTCGAACATCAGCGTGCCGACGGTGGTGGCGCCGAGGGAATCGGCGGCCAGACCCGACGTCTTCACCGGCACGCGCGCGCCCGCGGACATGGATGCATGGAGCGTGTTGCAGGTGTGGGGCTCAACGCCGACGATCTTGACCGAGGACTGGTACCAGGCGGCGATGCCGCCGATAAGCCCGCCGCCGCCCACGGCGACGAGCAGCGTGTCGATGCCGGGGGCCTGGGCTTCCAGCTCGCGCGCGAGCGTGCCCTGGCCTTCCAGCGTGGGCACCGCATCATAGGCGTGGACGCGCGCCGCGCCGGTTTCGGCGACATAGGCCTCGCACAGGGTGAACGCCTCGCTGTAGTTGGCGCCCTGCTGCACGATCTCCGCGCCATAAGAGGCGATGCGCGCGACCTTGGCGGGCGAGGAGATGTCAGGAACGAAGATCCTGGCCTTGTGGCCAAGCTGCCGGGCGGCATAGGCCACCGCCGCGCCGTGGTTGCCGCCCGAGGCCGTCGCCACACCCGATGGGCCGACCTCGGTGCCGAGCAGAGTGTTGAAGGCGCCGCGCGACTTGAAGCTGCCTGCATGCTGCAGCAGTTCGAGCTTGAGGGTGACGGGACGCGCGACGCCCTCCACCATCACCTCGACCACGGGCGTGCGCCGGACATGGGGGGCGATGCGGCTCGCGGCGGTTACGATGGCCTCGCGCGTGATCATTCTGCGGGCGCCACGTTGACCGGCGTGTCCGACTTGCCGCCGAAGACCTGGTCGTAATAGCGCTTCTGCGCCTCAGCGGCAGTCAGGGCATTGCGCATGAGGATCGCGACGGTGACGGGGCCGACGCCGCCCGGAACAGGCGTGATCCAGCCCGCCGTCTCGGCGCAGGCCTCATAGTCGGCGTCGCCCACCGTGATGTGGCGGCCGTCCTCCTCGATCTGGTTGATGCCGATGTCGATCACCGCCGCGCCCGGCTTGATCATGTTGGGCGTGATGAAGCGCGGCTTGCCAACCGCCACGAAGATCGCATCCGCAGCGCGCGAGTGGACAGCGAGGTTGCGCGTCATGTGATGGCAGACGGTGACGGTGGCGCCTTCCGCCATGAGCAGGAAGGCGATGGGCTTGCCCACGATCTCGGAATGCCCGATCACCACCACCTCGAGCCCTTCGAGCCTGAGGCCGGTGCGGCGCAGGAGCTCCACCGAGGCCACCGCCGTGCAGGGGGCCAGCGAGGTATCGCGGTAGACGATGTTGCCGATCGAGGCCGGGTGCATGCCTTCCACGTCCTTCAGCGGGTGGACGGCCGTCTGCAGCTCGCGGATGTCGAGGTGGGCCGGCACCGGGCGCTGGATGATGACGCCGGTGACGCGCGGGTCAGTGTTGAGGGCCTGAAGGATGCCCAGCATTTCGACGCGCGACACGCTCGAGGGCAGGTTACGCTCCTCGAACATGATGCCGGACTTTTCGGCAGCCCTGGCCTGGTTGCGCACATAGAGGCTGACCGCGGGAACGTCTCCGATGGTGATCGAGACAAGCTTCACCGGCCAGCCCTTGGCGGCGAGGTCCTCAACGCCGCCGTAGACACTGCGGGTGATTTCCTCCGCAACCGGCTTACCCATCAAGGCATTGTGGCGGACGGCGGGCTTGGCAGTCATGCGCGGCGATTCCTCCTGAACCGGCGCCTGTTAATCACGCGTGGATCGCCATGCGCAAGCCCCTTGCGTCCTGCGGCGGGTCAGCCGGAAAGCGGACCGCCCGCCCCTCGGCAATGCGCCGCGCGCTCCACGCGCAGGCGCAGGCATCGAGGAGGTCGTCCGGGCCCACATCCGCCCGGCGGTAGGCGGCGGCGGGAAGTGCCGCCAGCGGAAAGCCCCCCGCGGCGAGAAGCGTGCGGCGAAGTGCGAGGCCGGGATCATGGCTTCTGCCCTTGACCTTCTTGGGCAGCGCCAGCGGGGCGTTGCCGTTCATGGCCCAGAAGGCGAGTTCCGGATGGACCTCCAGAACGCGCTGCTGAAGTGCGGGCGTCATCAGCCGGTCGACCTCGCGCATCTTGGGGAAGATGTGAAAGATCTGCTTCGAGACCTTCCGCGGCGGATCGGAGCTGGCGAGATTGGCGCGGCAGGCGTCCACATAGTCCTCGCACATGACAGCGGCGCGCGAGGGCACGGAAAAGACGCTCGACTGGCGCGCGCCAAGCCTGGCGCGCACCTCACGCTCGGTGAGGCGGCCGGAGAGCGGAGGAAAACCGATGGGCATGTCGACCGCGATGACGGCGGCATCCATCGCCAGCACCTCGGCAAAGCTGCGGCAGAGATGATGCGTGACGCTGTGCGCCCAGCGCACCGCGAGCCAGCCCCCCGGACAGCCATCAACACCGATGACGGGCGTCATGGGGCGTGGAGCGCCATCGCGACGTTCAGCACGGGGGTCCCGGCACTGAGTGCAATGGCGCGGGTGAGCGTCTTCATCGCGGAAGCGAGCGCCTGCGGCGGTGAATGAAGAAGACGCCCGGCGAGATAGAGGCCGCTCAGGAAATCGCCCGTGCCGTGCGGCACGTCAGCCAGCACCGGTGTCAGGACACGGTGCACATGGTCAGGGGTGACCAGCAGCGTGGCGAGACGGTCCTCGCCGGCGGGTATGGAGGTGGCGAGCACTTCGGGCAGGTTGAGGGCACGCGCGGCGGCGATGGCGCTCGCCTCGCCGGTGACATCCCGGCCGGAGAGACGGGCGAGTTCGAAGCCATTGGGTGCAAGGCACGTGGCGCGCGGCACGAGACGGCTGGCGATGGCATCTGCGACGTCGGCTGGCACATAGAGCCTGCCGTGATCGCCCATCACCGGATCGACCAGCACGAAGGGCACCTCGATGCGGTCCAGCAGTTGCGCTGCCGCTTCGACCTGTCCGGCCGAGGCGAAATATCCCGTCAGCAGCGCATCGAGCCCTTCGAGCGCGCCCAGCGCCTCCAGTGCGGCCAGCATGCGTTCCATGTCCTCCGCCCCGGTGCGAAAGCCCGCGGGCGTGCCGTGGCCGGGGTGGTTCGACAGCAGGACGGTGGGAAGGCCAAGCACCTCGTGCCCCATCGCCTGGAGGGCCGGAACCGCGGCCGAATTGCCGACCGGGCCCCAGACGACCTGGCTCGAGAGGCTGAGGATCCGCATCAGATCACGTTCTTTTCGAACAGCGGCTGGTTGTGTGCGATGCGCTCATAACCGAAGCGGGCGAGATCGATGGTGCGGTAGCCGCCGTGGATGACAAGCTCCGCGATGGCGTTGCCCGAGGCCGGGCCCTGCTGCAGGCCGTGGCCGGAGAAGCCATTGGCGAAAAGGAAGTTGGTGACATCCGGATGGGGGCCGATCACCGCGTTCTGGTCGAGGTCGTTGTAGTCATAGTGGCCTGTCCAGGCGCTGACGACCTTGATCGCCTCGAAGGCCGGCACGCGCTCAGCCAGCACTGGCCAGATGCGCTCCTCGAACCAGGCATGGTCGACCTCCCAG
>CAIYXE010000310.1 GCA_903930095.1 uncultured Hyphomicrobiales bacterium | reverse complement strand
GCTTCTCCAATCCGAAGATCGGTGACACCATTCCGCGCCTCGCCTTCGACGGCTCCAACCGCCAGCCCAAATTCATCGTGCCGGTGGCGCGGGACCGGCTGAAGGCAGGCGGATCGGTGGATGCGCTGGCCTTCGAGTCAGCCCTGTGGTGCCGCCACTGCTTCGGCAAGACGGAGACGGGCAAGGACATCACGGCGGGCGATCCGGTCTGGCCGCGCCTGGCGGAACTTGCGGCGAAAGCCAAGACCGATCCCCTCATGTGGCTCACGATGGATGACGTCTATGGCGACGTCGCGCAGGCTGAGCCGTTCCGCAAGGCCTTCGCGATGAGCCTCACCGCCATCTGGTCCAAGGGCACGCAGAGGGCGCTGGCGGATTTCGTGGGCGGGTAGGATAGGTCACACTCCCAGACAATACTCTCACCTTGCCCGGGCTTGACCCGGGCAACCTTTTGGTCGCCACAGATAAAGGACACCCGGGTCAAGCCCGGGTGAGGTGAGCACATATGTTAGGACCTGAGCCTCACCCCTCATTCGCATAGAAAAACGCAATGGCCTGCGAGCGGTTCTTGAGGTTGAGCTTCTCATAGAGGTTCCGCAAATGGAACTTCACGGTGTTGATGGAGATGCCGAGTTCGGCGGCAAGCTCGGTGTTGGTGCGGCCCTTGGCGAGCGCGGTGAGCATGGCCTTCTCGCGCTCTGTCAGCGTCTCGCGCGGGTCGCGCTTGAGGCTGCGCACGTCCATGTAGGGAAACACCATGCGGCCCGTCGCAACCGACAGTGCCACATCGAGAAGCTGCTGTTCAGGCGCATCGCGCGTGCAGAAGGCGGCGGCCCCTGCGGCCAGCGCGCGGCGCGGCACATCCGGATCGCCGCCCGAGGCATAGACGATGATGCGCGGCGCGTTGGGCCTGTCGCGCAGGATGCCCAGCAGACGCTCCGCGCCAAGCTGCGGGATCGACCAGTCGACGATGCCGATGTCCACCGGCACGCGCAGGCAGCTTTCGAGGAAGCCTTCCGCCGTCTTGGTGGTGGCGACCAGGCTGAAGCGCTTGTCACGCTCGAACAGGTCCGACAGGGCCTGGAGCATGATGGTGTTGGGATCGGCGATGATCAGGCTGCGCGTTTCGGACATTTTCCCACCCTAATGGGCAGGTATCGTGCTGACAACAGAAATTTACAGCCTGAAAGGATAGTACATTTCCCACCTGATTAGATGCCAATAGGCTGGTTCTTGGGGTGTTTTCAAGTTCTCCCTACCCGATCATAAAACTGTCACACAACAAAACATGGGAGAAGACAAATGCCAGGAACGCGTGGACTTTTCATTCCGGGGCCGACCAATGTGCCGCAGGCAGTGCGGCTGGCGATGGACATCGCCATGGAAGACCAGCGGGCTCCGGACCTTCCGTCCTTCACCCTTCCGCTCTTCGAGGATGTGAAGAAGGTCTTCAAGACCCGCACCGGCCAGATCTTCCTGTTCCCCGCCTCCGGCACCGGCGGCTGGGAAGCCGCGATGCTCAACACGCTGTCCCCGGGTGACCGGGTTCTGATCTCCCGCTTCGGCCAGTTCTCGCTGCTCTGGGCCGACATGTGCACGCGCATGGGCCTCGAGGTCGACGTGGTGGACGTTCCCTGGGGCGAGGGCGTGCCCGTCGAAATCTTTGCCGAGAAGCTCAAGTCCGACACTGCGCATAGCTACAAGGCCGTGCTGGTCACCCACAACGAAACCGCCACCGGCGTGACGAGCGACGTTGCCGGCGTGAGGAAGGCGATGGATGCCGCCAATCACCCCGCGCTGCTCTTCGTCGATGCCGTGTCGTCCCTCGCCTCCATCGACTTCCGCATGGATGAATGGGGCGTGGACATCTGCGTGTCGGGTTCGCAGAAGGGCTTCATGATGCCCGCGGGCCTCGCCATCCTCTGCGTGTCCGAGAAGGCGCTGGCTGCCCGCAAGGCCGCCACCATGCGCCGCTGCTACTTCGACTTCGATGACATGATGCGCACCAACAAGGACGGCTTCTTTCCCTACACGCCGCCGCTCCACATGCTCCGTGCGCTGCGCGCCGCGACCGACCTGCTGCTGGAAGAGGGCCTCG
>CAIYXE010000309.1 GCA_903930095.1 uncultured Hyphomicrobiales bacterium | reverse complement strand
TGTGGCCGACGGCGGCCCGGAAAAGGGCGAGGCACTCGCCATCCTGCCGGTGGGCTGGGTGGACGGGCTTCCCGGCGCAAGGCTTGTCGGCATTCACACGCGCATCATGGGCAAGGATGAGCCGGAGCCCGACGTGGCCGCCCTGGCGGCAATATTCGGGCATGAGGATCTCGCAGGCTCGCGCACCAGCTCAGGGCTTGCAACCCTGTGGACGGACTTCCGCATTGGGCCGGACGGCTATACCCGCATCATCGTACATGACCATGGGCTCTCACCGCTCAGGCTGGGCCGCGTCGTCCGCCGCATGCATGAGATCGAAACCTACCGCATGATGGCGCTGCTGGCGCTGCCGCTGGCCCGCAAGGTGCAATCCGAGCTTGCCCGGCTGGAACGCGCACTGTCAAAGGTGACGGCCGACATGCTCTCAGCCCGCGAAAGCCATGAAGACGAAAGCCTGCTCACGGCCCTGAGCTCCATCGCTCGGGACGTGGAGGAGATTTCGAGCCGCACCAGCTACCGCTTTTCCGCCGCCCGCGCCTATTCGGCCCTCGTTGACAAGCGCATCGCGGAACTGGGCGAGGAGAAGGTGATGAGCTTCCAGAGGATCGGCGTCTTCCTCGACCGCCGCTTCACCCCCGCCATGGCCACTTGCACCGCCGTCTCGGAGCGCATCAAGAGCCTGGCGGAACGCAGCGAGCGCGCCTCGAACCTGCTGCGAACGAGGGTCGACATCGCGCTCGAGGCGCAGAACCAGCAGCTTCTGAAGTCCATGGAAAAGCGCGGCCACCAGCAGCTCCGCCTGCAGCAGACGGTCGAAGGCCTCTCGGTCGTCGCCATCAGCTACTACCTGATCCAGATCCTGAGCAAGCTGATCGACGGCTTCGGTGCCTATGCCCATGTCGAGACGAAGCTCGTCAGCCTGCTGAGCATTCCCGTGGTGGTGTTCATCGTGTGGTACGGCGTGCGCCGGCTCAGGCAGCACATTCTGAAATCACCGGCGGAGTAGGGAGAGCCCTCATCCGGCCCTCGGCCACCTTCTCTCCCATCGCGGCGCGACGGGAGAAGGGAACAATCATCCCACGGCTTCCCCTTCTCCCGTTGCAAAGCAATGGGAGAAGGTGCCCGAAGGGCGGATGAGGGCTTTCTCTTCGCCCTACACCTTCACCCACTTCCCGTTCTTCTCCGACGATTTCACGCAGGCCTCGATGAAGGCCATGCCAGCGACACCATCGGCAATTCCCGGGAAGGCCACGTCCTTCTCCGGCTTCTTGCCCGCCCGCTTCGCCTTTATGGCGCGCGCCACCTCCGTATAGACATTGGCGAAGCCCTCGAGATAGCCTTCGGGGTGGCCCGGCGGCACGCGCGTCATGCGGCCCGCCGCGGCGTTGGAGCCCGCACCGCCGCGGGTGATCAGCCGCTTCGGCTCGCCGAAGGGTGTGTACCAGAGATAGTTCGGATCTTCCTGCTTCCACTCGAGACCGCCCTTGGTGCCATAGACGCGGATCTTGAGGCCGTTCTCATTGCCCGGCGCCACCTGGCTGGCCCAGATCATGCCCTTGGCCCCGCCCTTGAAGCGCAGCATGACATGGGCGTTGTCGTCCAGCACGCGGCCCTTGACGAAGGAGGTGAGGTCCGCCGCCAACTCGTCACAAGTCAGGCCTGACACGTCGCAGAGCAGCTGGAAGGTGTGCGTGCCGATGTCGCCCACGCAGCCGCCAGCGCCGGAGCGCTTCGGGTCCGTGCGCCAGGCGGCCTGCTTCTGCCCGGTCTTTTCCAGCGCGGTGGTGAGCCAGTCCTGCGGATATTCGCCTTGCGCCACGCGGATCTCACCCAGCTCACCTGCCTTCACCATCGCCTTGGCGTGGCGGATCATCGGATAGCCCGAATAGTTGTGGGTCAGCGCGAAGATGACACCGGGGTTCTTCGCCAGCAGCTTCTCCAGCGCCTTCGCCTCCTTGAGGTTCAGCGCCAGCGGCTTGTCACAAATGACATGAATGCCCGCCTCGATGAAGGCCATCGCCGCGGGCACATGCACGTTGTTGGGTGTGACGATCGAGACGGCCTCGATGCCGTCCGCGCGCTTCGCCTCGGCTTTCGCCATTTCGCGGAAGTCCGTGTAGATGCGGTCCGCCGCAAGGCCCAGCTCCGCGCCTGAGGCTTTCGCCTTCTTCGCGTCAGCGGAGAGTGCCCCCGCCACGAACTCATACTGGTCGTCCATGCGGGCGGCCAGGCGGTGCACGGCGCCGATGAAGGCCCCCTGCCCGCCGCCCACCATGCCGAGCCTGATGCGGCCCGTGTTCGCATCACTGCGTCCCGAAACCATGAGGCTGCTCCCTACTTGATGCCGAGGATGCGGTTGATCTTGGCCTTGTCGGCCGAACCCGCGACGAAATCATCGAAGCTCTTTTCGGTCGTCTTGATGATGTGGCTGGCGATGAACGGTGCACCCTCAATCGCGCCCTGCACCGAGTCCTTGATGCAGCATTCCCACTCGAGCACCGCCCAGCTGTCATAATTATAGCCGGCGAGCTTGGAGAAGATCGCGCCGAAATCCACCTGCCCGTCACCCAGCGAACGGAAGCGGCCCGCGCGCTTCAGCCAGGGCTGGAAG
>CAIYXE010000308.1 GCA_903930095.1 uncultured Hyphomicrobiales bacterium | reverse complement strand
CTCTACGCCAAAGCCGCCAGCGGCGAACTCACCAACTTCACCGGCATCGACAGCCCCTACGAAGCCCCCGAAGCGCCGCAACTGCACATCCAGACGCAAAACATGACCGAAGCCGACGCCGCCGAAGCGATCATCACCTGGCTACGGGCGCGCGATATCATCGGGTGAAGGGGGAGCGAGAGGGCCTCCGGCGGGCAGGGCCTGAGGCCCTGCACCCACTTTCGTTTTCGGATGCGCTGGTTGGAGAAGTGCCCGCTTGCGCCCCAGTGTCAGCCTGTCGGCTTTGCGCCCCGCATTGCAGACATTCCATGGGCGTCTATACTGCTATTGTAGGTAAGCTGACCCGGAACCCGCAGCATGAGCCATGTTATAATTATCAGCCTCTATATGGCAGCACAGCCAATAGCCGGAGTTCCACAATCATCCCTTGCAGCTGGGCAGGTCGAAAGCATTTTTGAGGTTCTGAAAGCCGCAAAACGGTGCCATGTCGATGAACTGAAGATTGGTCTTTTTCCTGCCGGAAAAGACGAAGCTCGCCTTTTTCTCCAACAAGTCGCGCAAGACGCGCCGGTTGCGTGCTTGAATAGTTGGCTGACCCTCAATGGGAAAAGGCTACATCTCCAGCCTCGTTGGTGGAAAGATGATTTCACCAAGGATCGACCTTGACGGCAGCTATCCACCCCATCTCGGACATCGCGCCTACCCGATCAGGAGCAGAGGCCACCCAAAAACGAAAGTGGGTGCAGGGGCTCAGCCCCTGCCCGCCGGAGGCAGCCTTAATCTAAAACCTCAAGCCGCCGAAAACCCCGCCAGCCCGCGCCCATGCGCGTCCAGTTCGTTCACCCAGCGGGTGATCAGCGGGCGTTCGTCGGCGGCGATGAAGGGGTTCCAGCTGTCGAGGATCAGCACCGCGCGCAGCTCGTCGGTGGGGTTGTGGGCTTCGTGTTCGATGGTGTCGTCGAAGGCGAAGGCTTGGCCTTCGATCCAGGGGCGGGTGTCGTTGCCCACCCGGAACCAGCAGCCTTCGGGCACGATCAGTGGCAGGTGGATGATGCTGCGCACGTTGGTGGCGCCGGTGTGGGGCGGGATCACTGTGCGGGGTTTCAGCAGGGAGAAGAAGGCGGTGGGCCCGCGACCGGGCAGATCGAACAGCGGCAGGCGATCCAGCACGGCGGCGGTGTTGGGGCAGAGCGCGCACATGGCTTCGTCGCGCACGCCGTGCTTCAGGAAGAAGCGCGCCGCCCAGGCATCGCTCTTGTTCAGATCCTTCCACTGGTTCACCGGCACGCCTGGCGGATAATCCACGTAGGGCGCAAAGCCTTCGCCGCCCGCCGCCAGCACGGCCTGCAATTCGGCGCGGATCGCCGGCGTCGCGGCTTCCAGTTCGGCCAGCCAGGGGAACAGATCGCGCTCGAAATACTGGATGGCGGGCAGATAGGGATAATGCAGCGCCAGCGGCTGGTGCACATACACGCGGCGCCGGCCCAGTTGCGCCTCCATGGCGTGGCGCACGCGGGTGGCCGATGCCCGGGAGGACTGTTCCAATTCATCGGCCATCGCCGCATCCAGCCGTGCAGCGAGCCCATCATTGGCCCCCTGCACCACGCCGGCGGCATGCTGCAGCCCGGCTGCAAAGCCCGGCCCCACCTGCTCGCGCGGATCAACCGCCGCCAGCAGCCGCTGATAATCCGACAGCGCGTCGGCCGCGCGGCCTTCATGTTCATGCAGCCGCCCGCGCGCCAGCAGGGCATGGGCCATGTACGGATCACGATCCAACGCGGCATTCAACGCCACCAGCTGCGCCTTGGCATCTCCGCCCAGGGCGTGGGCGTTGGCCAGATTATAATGCAGGATGGCCGCCGACGGATCGGCCTTGACGGCTGCCGCAAATGCGATGGTGGCCGCCTTTGCATCGCCACGCTGCAACGCCTGCATGCCTTGGCTGTTCAGGACGACGGGATCTTTGCTCATGCGGGTGGTGATAGCGCAGTGTGGCGCGGGGGACAGCAGAAAAAGGAGCCTCCGGCGGGCAGGGTCGAGGACCCTGCCCCCATCTTTTTTCGGGTGCGCTGTTGGG
>CAIYXE010000307.1 GCA_903930095.1 uncultured Hyphomicrobiales bacterium | reverse complement strand
CGACGACGCTGCAGCAGTTTCCGGGCCTGACCCGTCCGGGTTGGCGGCAGCCGTAGACGATGCCGTCGCAGGCATAATGCACCTTCTCCGCCGGCCTTGCGGGATCCCATACGACATGGATGCGCCCCGCCGGCTGCCCCGCAGATACGCGCGTGCCGAGGGCATGGAAGGGTTCGAAGATGCCATCGCAGGGCGCGAAGACATAGGCTGCCGTCCCTTTCAGCTCGAAGGTTGGGCCGTCGGCGTTACCGACGGTCTGATGCTTACGGTCGATGACGCCGAGATGTGCCAGCAGGTTGCGCACTCCGCGCCGGCATATGGCGAGGGCCTCGATGGAGACACGCCCGCCGCCGCCCAGCTCGGTGCCCACCGTGGTGAGGCCGGCCCGGCAGGCGGTTGCAGTGGCGGTACGGGGATCACCGAGATTGCCGATCACCACCGTGTTCGGCGCATTGAAGGCGCGGGCCGCGGCGGAGTTGCGCTTTGCGAGCCCCTCGTCCGCTGTGGGCTCGATGACGGCGCTGGGCATGATGTCGAGCGAGGACCCGCCGGAATGCAGGTCGAGAAAGGCATGTCCCAGCGGGAAGATGTGGTCCGTGATGTAGGCCGAGATCTGCTCGGTGATCGTGCCGTAGGGATTGCCCGGGAAGGTGCGGTTGTAGTTGAGCCCGTCGACCGGCGAGGTGCGCTGCGAGGCCATTGCCGCGTGGATGTTGTTGGAAGGCATCAGGATCAGACGGCCCTGAACCTCGGCGGGGTCGAGCTCCCGGGTGATTTCACCGATGACGATCGGCCCCTCGTATTCGTCGCCGTGGTTGCCCCCTTCCATAATGACGGTGGGCCCCGTGCCGTTAGCGATCACCGCCACGGGAACCCGGGTGACGCCCCAGGCATCGTCATGGGGGGAATGAGGAAACATGATGTGGCCGACCTGCTTGCCCATCCTGTCGAAGTCGACAGTGGTGAAGGCCGAACTCGGCCGCTTCTCCTGAAGCTTGTTCATGGTGACGCGTGAACTCCCATCTCAGTGACCTTGCGGTGACCGGGTTTCAGCCGGGCGATCTCGTCCGCCAACGCCCGGGCGCCCGCCGGATCGAGGGCGCCGCAGCGGTACTGGCAGGAATAGGTGCCGCCGCCCGGCAGGGTGACGACCCGCCCGCGGGCCTTTTCGGCGCTGTAGCCGTCAATGCCCGATGTTGCGGGCAGGATGAGCCCGAGCGCCTCCTGGTCGCCGAGGCGCGAAATCCAGCGCACCGCGACCGGAAGTTCCGCGGGCCGGTAGCTCACTACGTCTGCACCGCCTTCGGGGTGAAGTTGCAGGCCGTGCGCAAAGCCTGCAGCGTCGGCCTCGCAACTGAGGAGCATCACGATCTCGGGGTCGATCCTTCCTCCTCGCACCATTTGCCTGTGGCGTGAGGGAGCGGCGGCGAGGTCCGATAGGAGCCGGCGGTGGGCTTCGGAAATGGGGAGTCCGGGTGGCGAGTCCTGGCGCACATGGATGCCTGCGCCGTCATCGGCCACGGTGTCGAGCAGACGTCCGCCGTCCACCGGAAGGAAGTTGATGTGTGCGAGGTACATCACGTCCAGCGGCACGGACCGGAGGTTCTCCACGCGCACCGCCACCTCCAGCCAGCTTGCAGCGGGGCGCAGCCTGACCTCCACGTGAAAGCGGTAATTGTGGCTGAAGGCGCGGGCCTGCCAATAGGTGCCCGCGAGTGCAAGATAGGACCCTTGGGCATCGCTGCCGGCGAGAAGTCGGGCCGACTGGAACCTCGCGTTTGGCAATTCCCCGTGCAGCGGATGGGTGTCGCCAGGGCCCGGCCCCCCCATTGCGGTGACGCCGCAATGGATCAGGAAGGCGCCATAGCTTGCAAGGTAATCGCTAGTGTCCTGCGGTTCCTTGAACATCGAGCGCATGGTGAGGCGCCTGCCGAGAAACCGCGCGTCCCAGACCTGCTGCCCTTTGAAGGGCAGGAAGGTTGCTTCACCCAACGGCGTTGTGATGGTGAGCGCCTCAATTCCGGTCGCGTAGCGGAAGACGCTCGCACGCATCTCCTGAGATTGGAGCAGGATGACGGGCCGAGGCCCGAATTGTACCGACGCGAGGTCGATCTCGAGACCCTCAGCCATGGGGTCTGGTCCTGTGGCGCGCCCGTGCCGTCCGGTTGATGCGGTTTGCTTCGACCGTCACGCCCATTCGCTTCAGAAGTCCGGCGGAGGCCCTGCCGATCTCGCGGAGCAGTTCGCGCTCGTTGAAGGCCGGAAACTGGCCGGCCTCCAGCACGACCCTGCCATTGATGATCACCGTGTGTACTGATTTCGAGCGTGAGGAATAGAACAGGCCCCGCACCCTGTCGGTGACCGGCTGCATCTCCGGCCGGCCGAGCGTGTGGATTACGATGTCGGCGCATTTTCCGGCGGCCAGCGAGCCGATCCGGCTTTCCATGCCCACCGCGCGAGCCCCGTTCAGCGTCGCCATTTCGAAGCCATCCTCCGCCACGAGCCGGGTCCGGTCCTGCGCCACGTCGCGCGCCGTGAGCACCGCGAGACTCGCCTGACGCCATAGGTCGAAATCATTGGACCAGTTGGAGGAGTCCGAGCCCAGCGCAATGTTGCCTCCGCGCAGGTACAGTTCCGCGTGGCGCCCGTGTGTCATGCTGCCGTGGCCCCACATCATCGAGGCCGCCGGCGCCCAGGCGATGCTGGCGCCGCTATCCAGAAAGACATCACATTCGGCATCGGTCAGGTGATTGCCGTGGCCCATTGTGATGTTGCGGTCGAGGAAGCCGATGCGCGCTAGGTGCAGCAGCGGGTCCGTGCCGAAGCGCTGGCGGTCGGCGGCGGTGTCGGCCGGGCTGTAGGACTGGTGGATGTTGAGGACGACGCCCGCGGCGTCGGCAGCGGCCTTCGCCGCCATCATGAGGTCCTCGCTGGCGGTGCCAAGCCCCAGCACCGCGACGTGACCTGTGATGAGGGCGTCGGGATCGGCGTTGCGCCTGAGCTCCCTGCCGAGCGTTGCCAGTGCCTCCTCCCGCGTCTGCGGCGCGCGCTTCAGCTTCTCATGGATGCGGGCGTGCGAGGCGCAGGTGGTGCAGGCCTGCTTCTCCTCCAGCTTGCCCTGGGCGAAGCCCTGGGGCTGATCCCAGATGAAGGGGTCGCCGAGGATGGCACGGATCCCCACCAGCGCCGCTGCGCGTGCGGCATTTTCGGGCGAGAGGATGGTGCCCGCTTCGAGAAAGCATGTCGTGCCGTTTCGCACCATTTCGAGGGATGACAGGAGGACAGCCAGATATTCGTCTTCATCCGTCACGTGGTTGTAGAAATGCGCCTCGACCGAATCGAACGCATCGGCCTCCGCCATATGGTCGGGCAGAACGCCGCGATAAAGCTGGAAGGAGGCGTGCATGTGGCATTCGATGAAGCCCGGGTGGACCGGTGCGCTTTCGGCGTCGATCTCTCGCGCTCCGCTGAAGCGGGCGCAGATCTCCGCGTCGGGACCGAGTGCAAGGATGCGGCCGCGGGCAATGGCGATCGCGCCGTCCTCGATGTGGCGACGCTCATCGTCCATCGTGATGAGATAGCCGTGGCGGACGATGAGATCGGCGGCCTCCCGCTCACCGGAATGGCGTGGCGATGTCATGATGTCTCTCCCTCGCTCAGGACCAGTCCGGCGGACACGGGCCAGTGGACGATGACCTGTGCGCCGGGACTGAGGCCCTGTCCTTCCTCCTCGCGCCGCTCTGCCCACAGCTGGACGCCGCCGCCCAGGTCCACCAGCACACGCATGCGGGGACCCAGGAACACGGCCTCGCGCACGATGCCGGAAAGGCTGTTGCCGGGGTCCGCGGACTGCGCATTTCGGTTCTCCTCGCCGCCGTTCAGGATGTCCATGCTCTCCGGCCGGACCGAGAGTGTAGCCGCGGTCCCGGCTGCATGTTGCCGCGCGGCGCGCGCGCTGACTTCCATGCCGTTCTTCAGACGGAAGCGCACGCCGCCGGGCGCGGGGCCTCTGACCTCGCCGGCAAGCAGGTTGGCCTGGCCGATAAAGTCGGCCACGAAGACCGAGGACGGGCGGCGATAGATTTCCTGCGGGGTGCCGCATTGAACCAGTCTTCCACCATTCATGATGGCGATTCGGTCGGACATCACCAGCGCCTCGGTCTGGTCATGGGTGACGAAGACGAAGGTTGAGCCCAGGGCCTTCTGAAGGCTCCTGAGTTCGAGTTGCATCTCCTGGCGGAGCTTCAAGTCGAGTGCGGAGAGCGGTTCGTCGAGCAGCAGCACGCCCGGTTCGAAGGCCAGCGCCCGGGCCAGCGCCACCCGCTGCACCTGGCCGCCGCTGAGCTGGCCGGGATCACGGTCGCCGAAGCCGTCGAGCCGCACCAGCGACAACATCCGGTCGACCTGGTCGGCGATGCGCTGCCGCGGCCATCGGCGGAGCTTCAGGCTGTATCCGACATTCTCGCGCACGCTCATGTGCGGGAACAGCGCACCGCGCTGGAAGACGAGGCTGGTCGGCCGCTTTTCCGGTGCGTCCGGTGTGACGTCCCGGCCGTCGATCAGGATGCGCCCGCCGGAGGGACGTTCGAGCCCGGCGATGATGCGGAGCAACGTCGTCTTGCCGCAGCCGCTGGCGCCCAGCAGCGACACGAACTCTCCGGCCTTCACCGACAGTTCGATCGTGTCGAGTGCGCGGAAACTGCCGAAGCTCTTTTCGATGCCGGCAATGCCGATGGCTACGCCTTTCATCTGCGGACCCTACGGTTGACGAGGCTGGAGAGGATAACGAGGACAGCAAGCAACCCGAACAGCATCGCCGCGATGGCGTTGATCGAGGGATCGATGCCGCGGCGCATCAACCCCCAGACGAGCACCGGAATGGTCTGCTGGTTGCCGATGTTGAACCAAGTGACGACGAACTCGTCCAGCGACAGTGCCGCCGCCAGCAGTGCCGCGCCGATGATGGAGGGCCGGGTCAGCGGCAGCGTCACGTCGAAGAAGGCCCTCATCGGGGTGGCGCCCAGCATTCGGGCCGCCTCCAGCAGCGAGAAGTCGAAGGTCTCGAGCCGCGCATTCATGGTCAGCACCACGAATGGCAGGCACACCAGCACATGCGCGATGGTGGCATTGCGCAAGCCCTGCTGCCAGCCAGCGCCGTGGAAGACGAAGGCGAGCGCGATGCCGATCACCAGCAATGGCACGACGGCGGGAAGCAAGCTCACGTTCAGCAGCACCTGGCGGAGCCGTTCGTCCTTTAGTGCCATGAGTCCGAAGGCCATCATCGTCCCCATGAGCCCTGCGGCGACGGCGGATACGAGAGCGAGGAGCAGGCTGTTCTGAAGGGCCGGTAGGACGAGCGGACTGTCCAGCGCCTTGGCGTACCAGGAGAAGGTCAGGCCCTCGACCGGCAGGCTGAGGCGCGGCGACGTCGCGATGGAGAAGAGTAGGATGACAGCGATCGGCGCATAGAGATAAAGCAGCACGAATGCCGTGAAGCCGCGCGCCAACCAGCGGCTGAGGGAGCCTGCCATCATCGCGTGGCCGCCTTGATGAGGCGCATCATGAAGAGAAAGACCGCGAGCACCGAAGCTGTCATGACGAAGACGAGGGCCGCGCCCAGAGGCCAGTTTGAGCCGATGCCGCGAAACTGGTCGGCAACCACGCTGCCGATGAGGATGCTCTGGCTGCCGCCCACCAGGGCCGGCGTCACGAAATCGCCCGCCGACAGCAGGAAGGTGAAGGCTAGCGCGGTCCGGATGCCGGGCAGCACCATGGGCACGAGGATCGTCCGGAGCCGGTAGGCGGGCCCCGCGCCCATGTCGCGCGCGGCATCGAGATAATCGCGCGAGACGTTGAGCATCGCCGAATAGATCGGCAGCACCGCCAGCGGCAGCAGGAGCCCCGTCAGCGTCACCACCACGGCAAAGTTGCTGTAGATCAGGAACTCGAGCGGCGCGTCCGTCAGCCCAAGCCATTGCAGCGTCGTGTTGATGAGCCCCTGCTTGCCGAGGATCGTCCGCCACGCATAGATGCGGACTAGGTAGCCGCTGAACAGCGACAAAAGGATCAGCTGCAGGATCATCTGCCCCCGGCTTTCGAGGATGAAGCGCATGATGAAGGCCGTGGCGAAGGCCAGCGGCACGACGATTAGCGAGGTGGTGAAACCGACAAGCAGGCTGCGCCACAGGATGGTCCGGTAGAGCTGAGAGGTCGCGATCTTCTCATAGTTGGCGAGGCTCGCGTCGGGGATGAGTTTGAAGCCCTGTGCCTGCCAGAAGCTCAGCACCAGGAGTGCAATGAGCGGAATGGCGAAGAACACAGCGTAGAACAGCGTTCCAGGCAGCAGCTTCAGGGCTGCGCCCGACCCGTACACTCCCGATGATGCGCCTGCCAATCGCGTCATGATGTCAACGAATATCACGCCTGCTGCAGGTTCGGAGGGACGTTCTCCCCCGCCCCAGAGCAGTCGGGGCGGGGAAACTGAACATCGGGCCAGACCTTGCCTGCGCCACGCCTAGGAGACCTTGAAGGTCTGCCAGGCTTCGACCCACGAGGCGGCCCCCACGACGTCGCCGTCCGGGTTCTGTGGCGGCACCACGGTTTGCGTTCCGAGGATGCCACCGCCGGGTGCCCGCACATTGTCATAGGGGTAGAGGGAGGTCAGCGCCGGCTCCATCAGGGCATAGGCCGCCTCGACGGTGCAGCCCGATGCCAGTTCCGTGGCAAGGGCGGCGTTCGACTTCGGCTGCGTCACGAACTCGATGAAAGCGTAGGCGTTGTCGAGGTTGGGGGAATCCACGGCGATGGCATAGGCGTCCGACCAGAAGAAGGTGCCGTCCTTTGCGGGCGTTCCGACGGTGAGGGTGACGCCCTTCTCCTTGGCGATGATCGCCTGGTAGGCCCAGCCGCCGATGCCGATTGAGGCGTCGCCGCGCACCAGCACGTCCGCCATGTCGCCATGCGAGGCACCGACCGTTACCACGTTGGGCTTGATCTTCAGCATTGCGTCCATCACCTGCGCGAGTTGCTCTTTGGTGAGGCGGCTCGGCTGGGGCATGCCTAGCGAGGCGGCCCAGAGCCAGATGTTGCCGAAGGGATCGTCGAGCAGCACAAGCTCGCCCTTGAACTTTGGGTCGGCGAAGTCGGTGTAGCGTTCCGGCATGGCCTGCCACTTCGCGGGATTGTAGACGCAGGGCTCGTCGCCCCAGATGATTGGCACGCCATAGGTCTTACCATCTTTGACCAGCCAGGGCGCGTCCTTAAACGCCGGAAACAGGCCCGCCGCGCTGGGAATGCGGCTCATGTCGAGGGGCTGCATCAGCTCCGTGCCGGACTCGAGGATGGCCCTCTGAAAGTCCTTGTTGGGCGTGATCAAATCCATCGCGCCGCGTCCGCCGG
>CAIYXE010000306.1 GCA_903930095.1 uncultured Hyphomicrobiales bacterium | reverse complement strand
GGATCAGTTCCTGCCAGTTCTTCTGGTTGACTTGCATCTTCTTGTGCTTCCTGTCGAAAATCCGGCTCCCCGTCAGGGGAGCCATGTTTTCACAAAGATAACGATGAACCACCCTGAAAAGCGGGGTGGCGGCGAACTCCGCGGTTAGACGCGGCGACGCTTGGGCGGGCGGCAGCCGTTGTGCGGGATCGGCGTGACGTCGCGGATCGAGGTAACCTGAAGACCGCAGGCCTGCAGCGCGCGGAGAGCCGACTCACGACCCGCACCCGGACCGCAAACCTCGACTTCAACGGTGCGCATGCCATGCTCCATCGCCGCGCGGCCGACCTGCTCGGCAGCGACCTGGGCCGCATACGGTGTCGACTTGCGCGAGCCCTTGAAGCCCAGCTTGCCGGACGACGACCAGACGATGGCGTTACCCTGGACGTCGGTGATGGTGATCATCGTGTTGTTGAACGACGAGTTCACGTGCACCACGCCGGATGAAATGTTCTTGCGCTCTTTACGGCGCGGACGTTGAGCTTCCTTAGCCATGTTCTTTCAGCCTTTACTTCTTCTTGCCGGCGATTGCCTTGGCGGGACCCTTGCGGGTGCGGGCGTTGGTGTGGGTGCGCTGGCCGCGCACGGGCAGGCCCTTGCGGTGGCGCAGGCCGCGGTAGCAGCCGAGGTCCACGAGGCGCTTGATGTTGATCGATACATCGCGGCGCAGGTCGCCCTCGACCATGTAGTCACGGTCGATGACTTCGCGGATCGCCAGGATTTCGGCGTCGGAAAGCTCGTTCACGCGCTTGGTCGGCTCGATCTTCGTCTTGTCGCAGATCTCGACCGCGTTCACGGGACCGATTCCATAGATGTAGCGAAGCGAAATCGCCACGGGCTTGTTGGTCGGAATATTGACGCCTGCAATACGGGCCACGCCTTGTTCTCCTAATCACTTCAACGGCTTAGGCCGCTGACTTCGTATAAGTTTGCCTTTTTCGACCGGCGCCCTCAAAGGCATAAGGCCGTACCTCAAGAGGAACTTCCCCCTGAAGCCAGCCTGTCCTCGACCGAGATTGCCGCCGCTTCTAGAGGGGAATCGCATCCGCGTCAACCTCAAGAACGCCGAAAACACCGGTCTCAAACCCCTTTCAGCACGCCCTCGATCTGGCGGGTCACCTCAGAGATGTCCGCCATGCCGTCGATTGTTTTCAGCGTCCCGCGCCCGCCGTAATAGCCCACCAGCGGAGCAGTCTGCCTGTTATAAACGGAAAGCCGGTCACGGACCGTCTTCTCGTTGTCGTCAGCGCGGCGCGTGAACTCGGTTCCCCCGCACACATCGCACACGCCCTTAACCTTCGGTTGCTCGAACCGGTCGTGATAACCCTTGCCGCATTTGGCGCAGGTATACCTGCCGGTGATGCGCTCAACCAACGCCTCGTCGTCAACTTTCATCTCGATCACGGCATCGAGTTTGAGACCCTTGCCGGCCAGCATCTTGTCCAGGGCAACGGCCTGGGCCTCGTTGCGCGGAAAACCATCGAGGATGAAGCCCTTCTTGACGTCGGGCTGCTCCAACCGGTCGGAGATGATACCAACCACCACGGCATCGGGCACGAGTTCGCCCCGGTCCATGATTTCCTTGGCCTTGCGGCCCGTCTCGGTTCCTTGCGCCACTGCGGCGCGAAGCATGTCGCCCGTCGAGAGTTGCTTCATGCCATGCTTGTCTTCGATAAGCTTGGCCTGCGTGCCCTTACCGGCCCCCGGTGGGCCGAGAAGAATGATATTCACCGTTTGCTTCCCCTGAGCTTGGACTTCTTGATCAGGCCCTCATACTGCTGGGCCAGAAGATGTCCTTGCACCTGGGCGACCGTATCCATCGTCACGCTCACCACGATCAGCAGCGAGGTGCCGCCGAAGTAGAAGGGCACGCCCGTGTAGCCGATCAGGAATTCAGGCAGCAAGCACACCAGGGTCAGGTAGATCGCACCGATGACCGTAATGCGGGTCAGCACATAGTCGATGTACTCTGCCGTGCGGTCACCGGGGCGGATACCCGGAATGAAGCCGCCATACTTCTTGAGATTATCCGCCGTCTCCTTCGGATTGAACATGATGGAGGTATAGAAGAAGGCGAAGAAGATGATGAGCGCTGCATAGAGCACCAGGAACAGCGGCTGGCCATGGCCCAGCAAAGCAGTGAGCGTGTTGAGCCAGTCCGGCCCCTGCCCCTGGCTGAAATTAGCAACCGTGATGGGCAGCAGAAGCAGGGAGGAGGCAAAGATCGGCGGGATGACGCCGGCCGTGTTCAGCTTCAGCGGCATGTGCGAGCTTTCGCCCTGGAACATCTTGTTCCCCACCTGACGCTTCGGATACTGGATCAGCAACCGGCGCTGGGCCCGCTCGACAAGCACGATGAAGGCGATGACGGCGATCGCCATGATGATGATGCCGAGGATCACGAAGGTCGAAATCTGGCCGGTGCGGCCGAGTTCCAGTAGCCCGGCGATGCCGGACGGTAGGCCCGCCACGATACCGGCGAAGATGATGAGCGAGATGCCGTTGCCGATGCCGCGCGAGGTGATCTGCTCGCCGAGCCACATCAGGAACACCGTGCCACCCGTCAGCGTGATGACAGTCGAGAGGCGGAAAAACAAGCCGGGATCCGCGACGAGCCCCTGCTGACCTTCCAGACCCACGGCTATGCCGTAGGACTGCAGCACGGCCAGGAACACGGTTCCATAGCGCGTATACTGGTTGATCTTCTTGCGGCCCTGCTCGCCTTCCTTCTTCAACTGCTCGAGGTGCGGCGAGACGGTCGTCATCAGCTGAATGATGATCGAGGCCGAGATGTAGGGCATGATGTTGAGGGCGAAGATCGCCATGCGGCCAAGCGCGCCGCCGGCAAGATTGTTCACCCAGCCAAGAATACCGCTAGAGTTCTGGGCCGCGAACTTGGCCAGTTCCGCCGCGTCGATGCCGGGGATGGGGATATAGCTTCCGAGGCGGTAGACGATGAGGGCGCCGAGCGTGAACCAGATGCGCTTTTTCAGGTCTTCGGACTTGGCGAGCGCGCCGAAGTTCAGGTTAGCAGCAAGTTGTTCCGCGGCTGATGCCATTCTCTCGTCCTCGGCTGGAAGCAGGAACCCCCCATGTGGGGCCCCTGCCCGTTCCCTGCAAGCTTACTTCGGTTCGGCAGCCTTCTCGACCGGCTTCAGCATCTTCACGGAGCCGCCGGCCTTCTCAACGGCGGCAACCGCGCCAGCCGTCGCGTGGTAGACTTCAAAATTGAGCTTCGACTTGAGTTCACCCTTGCCAAGCAGGCGAACGCCACCAAGCGGGGAGGAAATGACACCAGCGGCAACCAGCGCCGCCGCCGTCACCGGGGCCGATGCGTCAAGCTTCTTTGCATCGACAGCAGCCTGAACGCGGGACAGGTTCACCTCGGTATAGTCCACCTGGTTCGGCTTGTTGAAGCCGCGCTTGGGCAGACGGCGGTAGATGGGCATCTGGCCGCCTTCAAAGCCGGCCTTGGCGCCGCCCTTGCGGGCCGTCTGGCCCTTGCCGCCACGGCCCGCGGTCTTGCCGAGGCCCGAACCGATGCCGCGGCCCACACGCTTCTTGGCGTGGCGGGAGCCGGGATTGTCGGCGATCTCATTGAGTTTCATCGTCGCTAATCCTTATTCCACGACGCGCACGAGGTGCGCGACCTTGGCGATCATGCCGCGAACCGCCGGGGTGTCCTGGAGGGTCGAGGTCTTGTTCATCTTGTTGAGGCCCAGTCCGATCAGCGTTGCGCGCTGGTCGCCGGGGCGGCGCTGCGGGCTCGCAACCTGCTGGATCGTGACCGTCTTTTCAGCTTTCGCCATGATCAGGTTCCTTTGTCTTACTCGGCCACAGCCGCATCACCGCCGCGGCGGCGCATGACGTCGGAGACCTTCTTGCCGCGGCGGGAGGCGACGGCGCGCGGGCTCGTCTGCTTCTTCAGCGCGTCGAAAGTGGCGCGAACCATGTTGTAGGGGTTGGAAGAACCCTTGGACTTGGCCACCACGTCCTGCATACCCACCGACTCAAACACGGCGCGCATCGGGCCGCCGGCGATGATGCCGGTTCCGGGAGGAGCGGTGCGCAGTGTCACCTTGCCCGCACCCCAGCGGCCGTCAATGTCATGGTGCAGCGTGCGGCCTTCGCGCAGCGGCACGCGGATCAGCGTGCGCTTGGCGGACTCTGTGGCCTTGCGCACAGCTTCCGGCACTTCGCGTGCCTTGCCGTGGCCGAAGCCGACGCGGCCCTTCTGGTCGCCGACGACGACGAGTGCCGCAAAGCCGAAGCGCTTGCCGCCCTTCACCACCTTGGCGACGCGGTTGATGTGGACGAGCTTGTCGACGAACTCGTTTTCTTCGCGATCGCGGCCTTCCGGACCACGACCGCGCGGACCGCGGCCGTCGCCCTCGCCGCCACGGCCACGGCCGCGGCGCTGCTCGGAGCCACCACCCTCACGATCGGTATTGGGAGTACGTGCCATTGTCTTCTTCCCTTAGAACGACAGGC
>CAIYXE010000305.1 GCA_903930095.1 uncultured Hyphomicrobiales bacterium | reverse complement strand
TGAAGCCGATCGGGCTCTATGTCGAGGAGGGGCGGCGCTTCAAGAAGGCCAACCGGCGCGACGGTCCGGGCAATTTCCACCTGAAGCCCAACGGCGTGTTCTTCATCGACGGGAACCGGGGCGGCGTGATGGAGACGGAGGCCTTCCTCGCCGCCGGGCTTTCCCCCCGCTATGCCAGCCAGTCCGGGCCCATGCTGGTGATCGACGGCGATATCCACCCGAAATTCTCTCCGAACGGCACCTCCTACCAGCGGCGGAACGGGGTCGGATCGCCCGACCCCCACACGCTGGTCTTCGCGATCAGCGAGGGAACCGTCAACTTCCACAGCTTCGCGCGGCTGTTCCGTGACCGTCTCGGCTGTCAGAATGCCCTGTTCCTGGACGGTTCGATCTCGAGCCTCCATGCCCTGGAACTCTCGCGCAGCGACGGGTTCTTTTCGCTGGGGCCCATCGTGGCGCTGGCAACGGGGCGCTGAGCCTCCCATCTTGCAGGCTCACTCGCAATTCAGCCCGGTTTCGTGCTATGGGGCCTCACCATGACCACGCTTCTCAAGACCGCGGATGCACCGCCGCGCTACATCCCGAACGACCCTCGCCCCTCCCTGATCGGCCTGACGCGGGAGGCGCTTGCCGATGCACTGTCACGCGCGGGGGTTCCCGAAAAGCAGCGCCGCATGCGGGCCGGGCAGATCTGGCACTGGATCTACCACCGCGGCGTCCAGTCCTTCGGCGAGATGACCAATATCGCCAAGGACCTCCGCCAGCGGCTGGAGGACGCGTTCGTGATCGGCCGCCCGGAGATCGTCACCGAGCAGGTCTCGACCGACGGCACGCGCAAGTGGCTGCTGCGCCTTTCACCCGATGAGCGCGGTGCGCGCCATGAGGTGGAAATGGTCTATATCCCTGAGGAGGACCGCGGCACACTCTGCATCTCCTCCC
This sequence comes from uncultured Hyphomicrobiales bacterium, assembly GCA_903930095.1. GTDB lineage: Bacteria > Pseudomonadota > Alphaproteobacteria > Rhizobiales > Aestuariivirgaceae > Aestuariivirga. Next base: position 4,013 of record CAIYXE010000305.1, on the reverse strand, counting down.
AGGTTGGCTGTACGCTCACCTGTACCTTTTGCCATACAGGCACGCAGAAGCTTGTCCGCAACCTCTCGTCGGGCGAGATCGTGGCCCAGGTGATGACCGCGCGCGACCGCATCCGGGACTGGCCCGCCGACATCGAGGCCAACCCCTCACCACCGCTCGGCGGGCGCTACATCACCAATGTCGTGCTCATGGGCATGGGTGAACCGCTCTACAACTTCGACAGTGTGAAGGACGCGATGGAGATCGTTTCCGACGGCGAAGGCATCTCGCTGTCGAAGCGGCGCATCACGCTGTCGACCTCGGGCGTGGTTCCCGAAATCCCGCGGGCGGGCGAGGAGATCGGCACCATGCTGGCGATCTCGCTGCACGGCACGACGGACGAGATCCGCGACAGGCTGGTGCCGCTCAACAAGAAATACCCGATCAAGGAACTGCTGGAGGCCTGCCGGAACTATCCGGGGCTTTCCAACGCGCGGCGCATCACCTTCGAATATGTGATGCTGAAGGGCGTGAATGACAGCGCGGCCGATGCCAAGCGCCTGGTGCAATTGCTGAAGGGCATTCCGGCCAAGGTGAACCTCATTCCCTTCAACCCCTGGCCCGGCACGCAATATGAATGCTCCGACTGGGACACGATCGAGAATTTCGCCGAAATCCTGAACCGCGCCGGCTATGCCTCACCGGTGCGCACCCCGCGCGGCCGCGACATCATGGCCGCCTGCGGGCAGCTCAAGAGCGAAAGCCAGAAACTCCGTGCGAAGGAGCGGCTCGCGCTGGAAGCGGGCGCCTGAGGCCCGTGACAAGGCTGCCTTGATGTGGCCAATCGCCCTCTCCCGCTGAAGGAGCGGGAGAAGACTTGGGATGTGAAGGCCGCAAGGCCTATTTCGCCGATGCCTCGATCGCGTCGTCGATGGTCTTCAGCCCGGTGGTGGGCGATGAGACCAGCACGGCCATGTTGCCGGGGCGATGCTCGTTCTTCCACATCTTCATGTGGGCCTTGGGAATGTCGGCCCAGGAATAGACTTCCGACATGCACGGGTCGATGCGGCGGGCCATGACCAGCTTGTTGGCGGCAGACGCCTGCATCAGGTTTGCGAAATGCGAGCCCTGCACGCGCTTCTGGTGCATCCAGAGATACCGCGCGTCCATGGTGAGGTTGAAGCCGGTCGTTCCCGCACAGATGACGATCATGCCGCCGCGGCGGGTCATCAGCACGGAGACGGGGAAGGTCGTCTCGCCCGGATGCTCTACCACCATGTCGACGTTGTTGCCCTTGCCGGTGAAGTGCCAGATGGCCTTGCCGAACTCGCGCGCACCCTTGAGCCAATCATTGTATTCGGGCGTTCCCACGGCTGGCATCTGGCCCCAGCAGTTGAACTTCTTGCGGTTGATGACGCCCTTGGCGCCCAGTTGCATGACGAAGTCCGCCTTGTCGTCATCCGAGATGACGCCGATGGCATTGGCGCCCGTCGTCGCGATGAGCTGGATCGCCATGGAGCCCAGGCCGCCGGAGGCGCCCCACACCAGCACGTTCTGCCCTGCCCCCAACACATGCGGCTTGTGGCCGAACAGCATGCGGTAGGCGGTGGCCAGCGTGAGGGTGTAGCAGGAGGCCTCTTCCCAGCTGAGGTGCTGGGGCTTTGACAGCAATTGCCGCGCCTGCACACGGGTGAATTGCGCGAAGGATCCATCCGGTGTCTCATAGCCCCAGATCCGCTGGGAGTTGGAGAACATCGGGTCGCCGCCGTTGCATTCCTCGTCGTCGCCGTCATCCTGGTTGCAGTGGACGACGACCTCATCGCCCACCTTCCAGCGCTTCACCTTGGACCCCACCGCATAGACGATGCCGGAGGCATCCGAGCCCGCGATGTGGAAGGGGTTCTTGTGGCCGTCGATGGGCGAAATCGGCTTGCCCAGCGCCGCCCAGACGCCATTGTAGTTGACGCCGGCCGCCATCACGAGCACGAGGCATTCATCCTCGCCGATCTCCCATGTCGGGACGACCTCGACCTGCATGGCGGTGTCGGGCGCACCGTGCCGCTCCTGCCGGATGCACCAGGCGTACATCTTCGCTGGCACATGGCCGAGCGGCGGGATCTCGCCGACCTCGTAAAGGTCCTTCACGGGCTGGTTGGCATTGGCGGGGCTGGGCGAAGCCTTGGCGGCGGCATTGGCGGCGGCAGAAGTCATGTCGTCGTCTCCCTGGTGGCGGACCAGGGCAGGATAGACGAGCCCCTTTTGCAATGCACCGCAACAAAAGGAGGGGGTGGCAGCGCGCCATCCGTGTCCCGGCCATGGCCAATCCGGGCGGTCAACGCAACCTTTACTCAAGACCTGCCAGGATAGTATATCCAAAAGACTTGGATCGGGGTGGGTGACGTTCCGGCCGTTCGAAAGTGGACAAATGCTTGCAGTGATTAGTCTCTTGGGGGGTCTGGGTGTAGCGCCTGACGCGCTGGCCATTGGCACGATCTGCGCCGGGCTGGGAACGTTTATCCTGACACGGCATACGGTGCAGCTTGGCGTTATGTCCTATGTGATCAATTTTCTTGCCCTCTTCGCCGGCGCCATCGGGGCGAACGTGCTGCTGGCGGGGGTGCGCCTGCCACTGGGATTCTCAATCGAGCGTCCGCTGATCATCTCCATCGGCGGCATGCTCTTCGCCTCACTGATCATGATCCTCGTGATGCCGCGGAACAGGTAGGGCGGCCAGACCTGCCAAAAGTCGAAGTTGCGGTGCAATATGGGCCATGCCAGCATGGCTGCCATCATGACCAATCGCGACAAACCCTGGCTTATCCGCACCTATGCCGGACACTCGACGGCGGCGGACTCGAACAAGCTCTACCGCACCAACCTCAGCAAGGGGCAGACGGGCCTGTCGGTGGCCTTCGACCTGCCCACCCAGACGGGCTATGATTCCGACCACGTGCTGTCGCGCGGCGAGGTGGGCAAGGTGGGCGTTCCCGTCTCGCACATTGGCGACATGCGGACCCTTTTCGACCAGATCCCGCTCGCCACCATGAACACGTCGATGACGATCAACGCCACGGCGGCATGGCTGCTCTCGCTCTATGTCGCGGTGGCCGACGAGCAGGGTGCCTCCCGCGCCAGCCTTTCGGGCACGACCCAGAACGACATCATCAAGGAATATCTCTCACGCGGGACCTACGTTTTCCCGCCCGCGCCATCGATGCGGCTCATCACCGACACGATCGCCTTTTCGACCCGCGAACTGCCGAAGTGGAACCCGATGAATGTCTGCTCCTACCATCTGCAGGAGGCGGGGGCGACGCCGGTGCAGGAACTCTCCTACGCGCTCGCCACGGCGATTGCCGTGCTCGACGGGGTGAAGGCGAGTGGGGCTGTTCCGGAGCATGACTTTCCCGAGGTGTTCGGGCGCATCTCCTTCTTCGTCAATGCGGGGATCCGCTTCATCACCGAACTCTGCAAGATGCGCGCCTTCACCGAATTGTGGGACGAGATCGGCCGCGAGCGCTATGGCATCACGGACGAGAAGCACCGCCGCTTCCGCTATGGCGTGCAGGTGAATTCGCTGGGCCTCACCGAGCAGCAGCCCGAGAACAACGTCTACCGCATCCTGATCGAGATGCTGGCCGTGGTCTTGTCGAAGAACGCGCGCGCCCGCGCCGTGCAGCTGCCCGCCTGGAACGAGGCGCTGGGCCTGCCCAGGCCCTGGGACCAGCAATGGTCGCTGCGCATGCAGCAGATCGTGGCTTATGAAACGGACCTGCTGGACTATGGCGACATCTTCGACGGCTCGGCGGAGATCAGCGCCAAGGTCGAGGCATTGAAGCAAGAAGCGCGCGCCGAACTGGCGCTTGTGCAAAGCCTCGGCGGCGGCACCTCGGAAGAGGTCATCGCCTACATGAAACGCAGGCTGGTCGAGAGCAACACCCAGCGCATTGCGGCGATCGAATCGGGTGACACGAAGATCGTGGGCGTCAACGCCTTCACGACCACGGAACCCTCGCCGCTCTCGGCGGGCAGCG
>CAIYXE010000304.1 GCA_903930095.1 uncultured Hyphomicrobiales bacterium | reverse complement strand
TGGCTGTGGGCATGGAAATGCGCCTCGTCCGCCCCGTGGCGATGGACGTGGAAATGAATGCGGTCCCGTACCAGCACATGGATAAGGCGCGCGCCCAGCAGCACGAGCATGACGCCCACTGCGAATTCGAGCCCGCTGGCCAGCCGTTCGTCAAGCTGGAGCTTCAGGGCATAGACGGCTCCGCCGAAGACGCCCAGCGTCACAGCATGGCCAAGCCCCCACATGGCGCCATGGCGGACGATGGGGCGGAAGCCCTTCTTGTCCGCGGCAATCGAGGCCACGGCAGCGATGTGGTCAGCCTCCAGCGCATGCTGAAGCCCGAGCAGGAAGCCAAAAAAGATCCAGGTGAGCATCCGCCTACTATAGCGGCTCCCTTGCCACACCGCGAGGCCTGTTTGCGGCGGTGGTCCTCTGGTCCGCGGCAACGGCGGAAGCTGGTGCATTTCCCAGCGGACGGCCTTTCTGCTATTAACTCTCCATTGCTCGCAGGAGACTGACCCGATGAACAAGCCGCTGAACCTCGAAGGCGCCACCGCCTGGGAACCCTCGCCCAACAATCTGGAGCCGTTCTGGATGGGCTTTACGCCCAACCGCGCCTTCAAGAAGCGCCCGCGCATGATCGCCCGCGCCAAGGACATGCACTATTACGACATGACCGGCCGCCCGATCCTTGACGGGTCCGCCGGCCTCTGGTGCTCCAACGCCGGCCACTGCCGTGACCCGATCGTGGCGGCGATCCAGAAATCCGCCGCAGAACTCGATTTCGCGCCGACCTTCCAGTTCGGCCACCCCAAGGTGTTCGAGCTCGCCTCCCGCCTTGCCACCATGGCGCCGGGCGACCTGAACTATGCGTTCTTCTGCAATTCCGGCTCGGAAGCAGCGGACACGGCTCTCAAGATCGCGCTCGCCTATCACCGGGCCAATGGCCAGGCCAGCCGCACCCGCCTGATCGGCCGCGAACGCGGCTACCATGGCGTGAACTTCGGCGGCATCTCGGTGGGCGGCATGGTTGCCAACCGCAAATGGTTCGGGGCCATGCTGGCGGGTGTTGACCACCTGCCGCACACCTACAACCGCAAGGAGCAGGCCTTCACCAAGGGCGAACCGGAATGGGGCGCACATCTGGCGGACGAACTCGAGCGGCTCGTGGCGCTTCATGATGCCTCCACCATCGCCGCAGTGATCGTGGAGCCGATGGCGGGCTCGACCGGCGTGCTGCCTCCCCCCAAGGGCTATCTGAAGCGCCTGCGCGAGATCTGCGACAAGCACGGCATCCTGCTGATCTTCGACGAAGTCATCACCGGCTTCGGGCGCCTGGGCCATGCCTTCGCAGCTGAGCGTTTCGGCGTCACCCCGGACATCCTGACCTTCGCCAAGGGTGTCACCTCCGGCACCGTGCCGATGGGCGGCTGCATGGTGCGCCAGGGCATCTACGACAAGTTCATGAACGGCCCGGACCATGTGATCGAGCTGTTCCACGGCTATACCTATACGGGCCACCCGATGGCCGCCGCCGCAGGTGTCGCCACCATGGACCTCTACCGTGACGAGCAGCTGTTCGAGAATGCCAAGAAGCTCGAGAATGTCTGGGCCGATGCCGCCTTCACGCTGAAGGGACATCCTTTGGTTGAGGATATCCGGACGCTGGGCCTGGTCGCCGCGATCGACCTCAAGCCCATTGAGGGTTCGCCGGGTCTGCGCGCCTACAAGGCGATGGAGAACGGCTTCCACGATGTGGGCATGCTGATGCGCATCACCGCCGATACCATCGCGCTCTCGCCGCCGCTGATCATCAACGAGAACCAGATCGACGAGATCTTTTCGGACAAGATGCCGAAGATCCTCGCCTCGGTCTCTTAAGACCAGCACAACGGAAAAAGGGGCCGGAGCGGGGGGACGCTCCGGCCCTTTTTCCATCTTCCGCGGCCGGAAACGGACGTTTTCCCCAGACCTGGCCCCAGCCCTCATCCCAATGCTTTGAAACCGCGCTGGCTTCTGGCATATGTTTCACCAGAGGCGACAGGGACCAGGCGACAATGTCACGCCACATGCTGCCGGTGATGCTCGGGCTCACCATTTTTCCAATCGCCGCGATCGTGATCGCGGGGTATCTGATGGTGTTTGCCGATACCGGCACGGCCGCGGTGGCCAGCGCCATCCTGCTCCTGTCCGTGTGTGTGCTGGCAACGGCCATCGCCATCATGAGCAAGCTCTCCAAGGTGGAGGACTGGCTCTATTCCCATGAGGAAAGCCTGCGGGACCTGGCGGGCCGGTCAGAACGTGCTGCCGCCAGGCTCAGCGCGGTCGAACACCAGATAAACCTGCCGACGCCCGGCATCGACAAGCTCATCACCGATCTCGGCACGCTGCGCGAGGAAGTGAAGGACGCAATGGCCCGCAAGAGCGAAGCGGCAGCCGCGGCTGCCGTCCCGCGGCCTGAGACCGCTGGTGCCGAACCCCAGCCGGTTGAGCCCGAACACCTGGAACTGATGCTGGAGCCCGTCATCGAGCTCGCGTCCGGCAGCACCTCGCACTACCGCGCGCTGATCAACCTCGCCAATGGACGGGGCGAGGTGGTGGGCCATGGCGAACTGATGGCGAAGGCGGAAGCTGGCGGCATGCGCCCCGCGCTGGACGCCCACATGGTCAAGCTGGTGGCGCCGGTGCTGCGGCGGCTCCGCCTGAAGAACCCGGGGCTCCGCGTCTTCGTGCCGCTCGGCAAGGCCACGCTGGGTTCGCGCGGGGAGGCTGAAACCATCATCTCTCTTCTCCTGCAGGATTCAGACGTGGCCAATGGCATGGTCTTCGAACTGGGCCAGGAGGATGTCGGCCAGCTCGATCCGGCGGGGATCGAGAACCTGGCCAACCTCGGCCGCCTCGGCGCCACGCTGGCGTTGCGCGAAGTCTATCTGGGCGGGCTCGACCTGACTGCACTCCGCCAGCTGGGCGCGCGCTTCCTGAATTTTCCGCCGCATGCGGTGGATTCCGGCAATGGCCCCAGCGAGGTCTGGCGCGAGTTTGCGCAATATGCCCGCGCCATGCAGATCCAGCTCATCGTCGGCAATATCGAGACGCCGCAGCAGGCATCCGCCGCCAGCAAGTGCGCGCGCTTCGGCCATGGGCCGTTCTTCGCCCCGCCGCGCAAGGTGCGGCGGGACGCAGGCGTCGCCGCCATGCCGGCCCGCCGCACAAGCGTGGCCTGAACCCGCCGCCCATCCCCCATGCAGCGATTTTCCGAGACCTATCCAATCTGGTTCTGTGACATCTGGGGCGTGCTGCATGATGGGCACAGGCCCTTTCCCGCCACGGTCGACACCCTGAAGCGGCACCGCGCGCGCGGTGGCCTTGTCATCCTCGTCACCAATTCACCGCGCAGCAGGCTCGGCGTGGCGCGGCAGCTGCTCGAGATCGGGATCGACCCCGCCGCCCATGACGTGATCGTGACATCGGGTGATGTCACACAGGAACTGATGAAGCGCCATGGCGGCGGCAGAGTGTTCCACCTCGGCGCCGCGCGCGACCATTCGATCTATGATGGGACCGGGGTAGAGCGCGTGCCGCTTGGCGAGGCGAAGGCCGTGCTCTGCACCGGCCTCTTCGACGACC
>CAIYXE010000303.1 GCA_903930095.1 uncultured Hyphomicrobiales bacterium | reverse complement strand
GACCGAGAGCAGCGGCTTGCCGGACGTCTTGTAGTCACCATAGTCGCTCTCGGCGAGATAGAGCACATTGCCAGCAAGCCCGGCGTCGTTGACGCCGTCAACCGTCGCGATGTTGTAGAAGCCGGAGATGACCGAGCCGTATTTCGAGGTCCAGCCGATGGAGGCCTCGCCCACGCCGCCGTCGCGCTTCAGGCCAGCCGGGAAGGCCCACAGGTCCGTGCCGGTTTCCGTTGCCCAATCCATGGTGCGGCCGACGAAGTGGCTGCTGCCAGCGCCCTCGTAGACGATGCGGGTGCAGGCATCCGCCGCGGGGATGATGACAGCAGCCGTGGCAAGGGCGATTATGGCGGTGAGCGTCCTGCGCATTATGAACTCCTGTGGTTGTAGGATGGATGCTAGCCAAAATTCTGTGTGCTGTACACCGCGCAGCATTCATCCATGGACGATGGATGCGGCGTCCTTGTGACACTGCCCCTCACCTCGCCCGGACTCGACCCGGGCGTTCTCCTAGGGTCCGGACTCATAACCAGTAACTGACGGTGGCTGCGAGGCAGACGGCGGCCAGGAAGTTCGTCGCCAATCGATCGTAGCGTGTAGCGATGCGACGGAAATCCTTGAGCCGCCCGAACATGCGCTCGATGGCATTGCGATCGCGATAGAGGAACGGCGAGAAGCAGTTCTTCCAGCGCCTGTTTGCCTTCGGTGGGATGTTCGGCATCGTCCCCTTGCTCTCGACCTTATGGCGGATAGCGTTGGTATCATAGCCCTTGTCGGCGTGCAGGATCGGGCTCTTGGGCATCTGCTCCAGAAGCAAATCCCCGGCGGTGCAATCGGCGACTTGGCCACCGCTCAAAAGGAAAGCGATCGGGCGGCAGAGACCATCGGTCAGGGCATGGATCTTCGTGGTTCGCCCACCGCGCGAACGGCCGATCGCCTGATTTTGCTCCCCCTTTTTGCCGCCGGATGCGCAGCGGTGCGCCTTGACTGCCGAGGAGTCGATCAGAACCTCAGCGGGAGGACCTCCAGCCGAGGCCAAAGCTTGGAAGATATCAACCCAAACGCCCTTGGCGGCCCAGCGGACGAAACGGTTGTAGAGGGTCTTGCGCGGCCCATAGATCGGCGGCGCATCGACCCATCGGCCGCCGGACTTCATTACATGCACGATGCCGCTGATCACCCGGCGATCATCAACCCGCGGCTTGCCGCGCGTGTCGGTCGGCAACAGCACCGAGAGCCGTGCGAACTGATCCTCGGTCAGCCAAAAACAATCGCGATTCATCCGTCGCCTCCTTTTGAAGACCGTGAATCACGAAACCTCAGCAGACGAGATCCCTTTTTTCTTCCCTTTGACCCTGGTCAATGGCCGGCGCCTCCGCCATCGTAAAGTAATAACCTAGTAGGGCGTGGAGACCCGGCCGGTTTCCGTCGCTGGGTCTCGCGCAATCACAAGGATAGGACCAAAATGAGGATCACCTTCTTGGCAATGGCCACGGGAACGGCGCTAATTTGCGGCGGCATTGCGGGCGGCAGCTCTGTAGCCGCGGACTTTGCCTTCACAACCCCGATGCCGCCGGGCGTGGTAGCACCCGATTCCGTCGAGACCCGGCTGGGGACGCTCAGGATATTCGGGGGCTTTCCGGACAAGGACAGCGTCCAGAAGCTCTACGACAACCTCGACTTCCAGCAGGCGGTCCAGGCCTATCTGCTGGCGTTGCCCGTTGTGAACCAGGTCGGCAATCGGGACGGCATCTTAAGTGTGGGGCCAGCAAACACAACGGTGCCGATCTGGGAGACCATGGTCGATTCACGGACTATCGAACTGACGGCCAACAACAACACGCCATACACGTGGTTCTGGCTGGATCTTCGTGACGGACCGGTCGTGGTCGAATCGCCGCCCAACGTTCTCGGGGTGTCGAACGACATGTGGTATAATTGGGTTGGTGATGTTGGTCTTGCCGGCCCCGACCAGGGAAAGGGTGGCAAGTTCCTCTTCCTGCCCCCTGGATACAAGGGCGACATCCCGGACGGCCATTTCGTGATGCGGCCGGCATCCAATGCAGTCTTTATTGCGTGGCGCAGCTTCCTGGTGGACGGCAATCCGAAGCCAGGCGTTGAGGCCGTCAAGAAGTCGACCAAGATCTATCGGCTGAAGGATGCGGCCAGCCCGCCGAAACTGACCTTCGTCGACATGTCGAGCAAACCCTTCAACATGGTCGCCCCGGGCGACTATCGTTTCTGGGAGTTGCTCAACAAGGTCGTGCAGGAGGAGCCGACCGACTCGGTCGATGCGACAACGCTTGGCTTCTGGAATGCGATCGGCATCGCAAAGGGCAAGCCCTTCGCTCCCGACGAACGCATGAAGAAGATCCTGAACGAAGCCGCCATTGTCGGGGATGCAACAGCCCGTGCGATCATGTACAGGTGGCGTGGTGCGGATGGTTACTGGTATCCGGATGATCCGAAAAGTAATTGGCGCCTCGGTTTCGTCGGTGGCTACCAATTCAAGGAGGCCGGCGCCAGGTTGCTGAACGGCTATGCGGGCTTCTTCTTCTACGCCACCGGCGTCACGCCAGCGATGGACAGCCGGGTCGTCGGCGAAGGCTCGCAATACATGGCGATGTTCGTTGACTCGAAGAGCGAGCCGCTCGATGGCGGGAAGAATTACAGACTGACACTGCCTAAGGACATTCCGGTGAGGAATTTCTGGTCAGTCATCGTCTACGACAATCAGACACGCTCCATGCTGCAGACCGACCAGCGCTTTCCGAGCGTTAGCAGTCAGACGAAAGGCGTCCAAACCAACGCAGACGGTTCCGTAGATGTCTATTTCGGACCAAAGCCGCCTGTCGGCAAGGAACTGAACTGGGTGCAGACTATCCCAGGCAAGAGCTGGAACATACTGCTTAGGCTCTACGGGCCCGAAAAGCCTTGGTTTGACAAGACTTGGCGGCCGGGTGAGATCGAGCCGCAGTAAGATAAATCTCGCGCCACAACTAGGAACCCATGCCAGCCATTTGGCGTGGGTTCTGCGCTTCTTGTCGCCACTGGTGGTTTCTGGTGAAGGCAGGTTTATGGGTCCGGACCCTAGGTGACCGGATCAAGCAATATTTGATTTCGGGTTGGCTGGACCTCGGCATGCTGATGTGCTGGCCCATCGCCATCTCCCGCAGCGCGGGAGAGGAAGGGGCCCCAGCGAAGCTGGGGAAGGTGAGGGACAGCGATCTCAGTCACATGTGTTGCCCTCGCCTCCCCTCATCTCCCCCTTTGCGTGCCGCAACGGGTCCCCTCTTCTCCCGCTGAAGGAGCGGGAGAAGACGTGAGGGCCATCAAAAAAGCAAAGAGGCCCCGTTTCCGAGGCCTCTTGCGATGCGTTCGATGTGAGTGGCTCAGTTGCCGCCGGACATCTTGGCAACTTCGGCGGCGAAGTCGTCTTCCTTCTTTTCGATGCCTTCGCCCAGCTG
>CAIYXE010000302.1 GCA_903930095.1 uncultured Hyphomicrobiales bacterium | reverse complement strand
GCCGAGAGGATCAACCAGATCGACGAGAGAATCCAGATCACTCTCGCAAACGCGATGCTCGGCATCCTGCAGAAGAACATCGTCGTCATGCGCGGGATACTGCGCATCGAAAAATTCGAGAATTATTGTGAAACCCTGTCCATACCTTCCAGCATCAATGCGTTCAGTCTGAGTGGACTGCCTGGCAAGATGGGTCTCGTACTCGAGAATGCCCTCGTAAACGACACGGTCAACTTGTACTTCGGCGGCGTCAACAAAAGCAACCCGATGCCAAAGAAGGAATTTACCCTGATCGAAACTCGGATAATCAGCATACTCATCAAAGCTATCATCGATTCGGTGAGAGAGGCATGGAAGGCATTTGCAGAGTATGAGCTGAAGCAGGAAGACTCCGAAACCAATCCGGCATCTGCCAAGCTGTTTCGTCCCGTTGAAGTTGTGCTGGTGAGGCCTTTCAAGCTTGAGATAAACGGCAGCGTGTCCGAGTTCCATATCCTCATGCCAGGCAGCATGATCGAAGCAATCCTCTCAGGCAAAAAGGATTCAATACCCGAGGCGACGCGTGCGCTCATCGCCAGAAAGCGGACTCTCGCCTATGAGCTGGATATTGCAGGGCTTTTCCGGCACGCGGAGCTTTCGATCGACGAGATTTTCAGCCTCGAAGTGGGCAGCGTCATTCCCGTTGGCTCGCCGGATGATCTGGAAGTACGCCTCAATGACGCGCCAAAGCTCAAAGCCCGACTGGGTGAGATCAACAACAAGTATGCGCTGCTGGTGCGGTGATACCCGCAGTGGTTGGCAGGAGGAGTAAGTAATGGATGATACCGAACGCTTGAAGCCGGCAAACGTAGCGATGATGGCGAGGTCTGCCATGCCTGGGTCGGCAGTTGCGGGCAAGCAGATTGCGGCCATCGCAACGCTGCGAGGATTCCACGATATCAAGATTGAAATGATCTGCGAGATCGGTCGTGTGGACATCACGCTGGGTCAGCTTCTGAAATTGCAAAGAGGCGCCTTCATCGATCTTTCCGATGAGGTCGTGGACGAAATTGCAATGTATGTAAACAACAAACTGGTTGCCTACGGGGAGCCCATAACAGCGCGCACGAACTATGGCGTAAAGGTCAGCCGGCTTGAGCTGCGACCCGAAATTGAAGATGAGTCCTGAGTGATTCTCGAGAACTACTGGAAAATTCTTGTTTCCCTTGTCGTGACCTTGGCTCTTGCCATCGCTTCACTCATCCTGGCGCGGAAAATGAAGATGCTGGCAGCGCCGGAAGGGAAGTTACTGAAGGTTGTAGAAAGTACTCGCCTTGATCAGCGTACCAGTGTCTTTCTCCTCGAGATCGACGGGGAGCGGCTGGTGGTTGGCACGACCCAGGCTGGAAACAGCATTACGATGATGAAGATGGCATCCAAGGAGCAGTTGCAGTGAAGTGTGTCCTTATTCCAGCGCTGCTGTTTCGCTTCATCCATCGCTGCTTCGACATCAGCATCCAGGCTATGTGCAGGAGGGTATGGCTCCTCATGCTGGTCCTTCCGGCCTGTCTTTGCTCGATGCCTGCTTTGTCTGCGAACGATGAGCTGACTCTCGTCACCAGTGCGGCAAACGAGCTTGGCGGCGAAAACTACAGTCTCAGCCTGCAGGTCTTGCTGGGAATGACTGCATTGACAGTCATTCCCGCGTTGCTGATTTCCATCACATCCTTTACGCGAATCATTGTCGTGCTGGCAATCCTCAGGCAGGCATTGGGTTTGATGCAGACGCCTTCAAACCAGACGATTCTTGGTCTGGCGCTGTTCCTGACATTCTTCATCATGTCGCCGGTACTGGAGCAGGCCTGGAATGGTGGAGTAAAGCCTTACATGGATGACGAGATGGCCTTCGAGCCTGCTTTTGAGCAGGCCGTGAGTCCTTTCCGTGATTTCATGATGGGGCAAGTCCGGGAAAGCGACATACAGCTGTTCGCGGAGATCCGGGGAGATGAGAGTTATGCGTCACCGGAGGATGTCCCACTGGTCGTGCTGGTCCCGGCTTTCATGACGAGTGAACTGAAAACGGCATTCCAGATCGGGTTCATCATCTTCATACCCTTCCTCGTAATTGATCTGGTGGTCGCAAGTGTACTCATGTCCATGGGTATGATGATGTTGTCCCCCATGCTGATCTCGCTTCCGTTCAAGATCATGCTTTTCGTCATGGCAGATGGATGGTCACTCGTGCTGGGAACTCTCACCAGCAGCTTCATGGTTTAAGCAAGGATTCCTCCAATGGACCAGAATACGCTGATCGATATTGGCAACCAGGCAATGCTTCTGATCGTTTACATGTCCGCGCCGCTTTTGCTGTCAGCACTTGCTGTCGGGTTGCTCATCAGTATTTTCCAGGCCGCCACGCAGATCCAGGAGCAGACGCTGAGTTTTATTCCGAAGTTGATCGCTCTGGTGGTATCCCTCGTACTGTTCGGCCCCTGGATGCTGCAGTTGTGGATAAGCTACACACAGGATCTGTATCTAGGCATTCCGCAGTACATCAACTGACTCATGGAGGTACTGCTCGATGATGTCTACAGATTGTTGATCAATGTGCTTATGCCCTTCGTCAGGTTGAGCGCCATGTTGCTGTCCGCCCCATTCTTCGGTGCCAGAACCATCCCTGTGCGCGTCAGGATTGCACTCGCGGTCGTGCTTACCTGGGTGATGGTTCCGGGGCTTCCTGCCTCTGATGGCATTGATGTGCTCGGCGCTGAATGGTGGTTTCTTCTGATACAGCAGGTGTTGATAGGAATTGCAATGGGGCTGGTACTGCAGATTGCCATGTCCGGAATAGTCCTTGCCGGACAGAACGTCGCAACTGCCATGGGGCTTGGCTTCGCCTCCAGCATAGATCCCCAGAACGGCATCCAGGCGGCTGTAGTGGGGCAGATATACCTGATATTCGGGACGCTTGTTTTTCTGGCAACCGATTCCCATTTGCTGTTGATTCGGGTCCTCCATGAGAGCTTCACGGTGTATCCGATCAATGGGCTCTCGTTTGACATTGACCTGCTGATGCAGGTTGTCAGCTTCTCGGGTTACATGTTCGAGACGGGCCTGTTGATTTCCCTTCCGGTACTGATCGGAGTCCTGCTTATCAACATCGGTTTTGGCGTAATGACCAAAGCAGCTCCGCAGTTGAATATCTTCTCCATCGGTTTTCCCATGTCGATGCTTGGGGGCTTCCTGCTCATACTGGTCAGTTTGCCGGCGGTCATGTCGGCAATGGAGCAGACCTTCATGGATGTCATGGACTTTCTGTCCGCTGTTTACGGGGACGGTAACTGATGGCTGAAAGTACCAGTCAGGAACGCACAGAACAACCCACACCGAAGCGTCTCGAGGATGCCAGAAAGCGCGGGCAGGTTCCCAGATCCGTTGAGTTGCAGACCTTTTTGTTGCTGGTTGCCTCGAGTGCCTCGCTGGCGTTCACCGGAGGTGACATGGTGGCCAGCCTCAAAACTGCACTGCAGGATAGTTTGTTGATCGAGCATGCTGATTTACTCAATGGCGAGGAATTGCCCGCGCTGTTGGCAGCAAGCTTCGTGGCAATGTTCCGGTCCGTGCTGCCGGTAGTGCTGGTGCTTCTCGCTACTGTTCTCGTTGGATCCGGCATTCTGGGAGGATGGTTGTTCAGTTCGGATCTGATCCGGCCGAAATGGGAGCGAATCGATCCCTTGAAGGGCTTCGGTCGCATTTTTTCCTCGCGCGGCCTGATAGAGCTGGTCAAAGCGCTGGGCAAGTTCTCTGTAGTAGCCGCAGTCATGGCGGTGCTGGTGTACTCCATGGTCAGTCGGCTGAAGATGCTCCCGGAGCTGGATGTCAGTTCCGCACTGTTTCGAAGTGCACAGATGATGCTGGATGTTTTCCTGTATCTGAGTCTTACCCTGGTGGTTGTCGTGTTGCTGGATGTTCCTTACCAACTGTGGAAACACAAACAGGAACTCATGATGACGCGCCAGGAAGTCCGTGATGAAGCCAAGCAGAGCGAAGGAAAGCCGGAGGTCAAGGCTGCAATCCGGAGTCGTCAGCGCGAGTTGTCCCAGCGCAAGATGCTGGACGCCTTGCCGACTGCCGATGTCATCATTACCAACCCGACGCACTATGCGATAGCCCTCAAGTATGATTCGACAAAGGCACGTGCGCCCATAGTAGTAGCGAAGGGGCGTGATCTGATCGCGGCGACGATCCGGGAGAGGGCAAAAGACCATGGCATTCCCTTTTTCTCTGCGCCTCCACTTGCGCGCGCCATTTACTTTTCTACCGAGATAGAAAAGGAGGTACCGGAGAAGTTGTTCCTTGCAGTTGCACAGGTCCTGGCATACGTGTACCAGCTGAAGAAGACGAGCCCTGAGAAGCGTATGGATGTTCCGGTGCCCCGTGACCTTCAGGTACCGCCGGATATGGATCCTGAGGAGCGTATCTGATGGCGATGCCCGGTGTTTCGGAAAGCTCCGCGCGAGCCGGCTCGATGATGGCGGCGTTGGGTGCTCCGTTTCTTGTCATCATTTTGTTGATGATGATGGTTATTCCGTTACCAGCCTTCTTGCTCGATTTCTTCTTCACATTCAACATCACGATGTCGCTCGTTGTCATCATGTCGGCTGTATACGTCCGTAAGCCCCTGGATTTCTCGATCTTTCCGACTGTTCTTCTGGTCATGACCTTGTTGCGGCTGGCCCTGAATGTAGCGTCCACGCGAATTGTCCTGTTGGAGGGTCATACAGGTACGGATGCGGCCGGCAAGATCGTGGCTGCATTCGGGGAGTTTGTCGTCGGCGGTAACTACAGTGTGGGTCTCGTCGTGTTCCTGATCCTTGTCATCATCAATTTCATCGTTGTGACGAAAGGTGCAGAGCGTATCTCCGAGGTCACCGCTCGCTTCACACTGGATGCCATGCCTGGCAAGCAGATGGCTATCGATGCCGAGCTGAATGCCGGAATGATCAACCAGGAGACCGCAAGAAGCCGGCGCAAGGAGATAGCCAGCGAATCCAGTTTCTATGGAGCCATGGATGGTGCCAGCAAGTTTGTGAAAGGCGACGCGATTGCCGGCATCCTCATCCTTCTCATCAATATTGTCGGAGGGTTCGCCATCGGCATGCTGCAGCATGATCTGGATGCCGGAACCGCAGCGCAGAATTACATCCTGCTGATGATAGGTGATGGTCTTGCTGCCCAGATTCCGGCACTGCTCCTGTCAACAGCGGCGGCGCTCATCGTAACCAGGGCGGGCGATTCCGATGAAATGGGCAATGATGTCAGCAGCCAGTTGCTGAACAATCCGAAGGTCTTCATGGTTGCGGCGGCAATCATCGGTTTGCTCGGGCTGGTGCCGGGTATGCCTAACCTGCTTTTCTTGTTGATTGCTTTACTGCTTGGAGCAGCTGCCTACTTCAAGTCCGGTGAGGCGAGCCAGAGACAGTCAGAGCAGATGGCGCGAGATTCGGTAGTGCAGCCCGTGCCGCCCCGGGAGCTCGACTGGGAAGACGTGGTAAACAATGAGGTACTGGGTCTCGATCTGGGCTATCGCTTGATACCGCTGGTCGACGGCGCTACCGAAGGCGCGTTGCTGGCCCGGATGAAGGGGCTTAGAAAGAAACTCTCGCAGGAGTGCGGTTTTCTGATTCCCCAGATCCATATTCGGGACAATCTGATGCTTGCCCCGAATGCCTACAACATAACTCTGCATGATGTTCCGATTGCCACCGGTACCATCGAGCCTGGACTGGAGATGGCCATCAACCCGGGTGAGGCCAGGGGACTGCTCGAAGGTATCCCGGGCAGAGAGCCGGCCTTCGGCTTGGACGCGGTCTGGATACCCGCGTCTGACCGTGACAACGCACAGCTCCTGGGCTACACGGTGGTTGATCCCAGCTCGGTCATTGCCACCCACATGACTCAGGTTGTCAAAGAGCACCTGCACGAGTTGTTGGGACACGACGGTGCCCAGCAACTGCTTGATTCTCTCGCAAAGTCAGCGCCTCGCCTGGTCGAAAACCTGGTTCCAAAGTCAATGCCTTTGAGTACGGTACTGAAGGTGCTTCAGAACCTGCTGGAAGAGGGGGTCCCCATCAAGGACTTGCGGACAATCGCCGAGGCTTTGGCGGCAAACGCGGCGAAAAGTCAAAATACCGACGAGCTTACCGCGCAGGTGAGGGTGGCCATGGGGCGTGTTATCTGCCAAAGCGCGGCTGGTTTGACGGCAGATATAGATGTTTTGACTCTTGATCCCGTGTTGGAACAGTTATTGCTTGGTCTTCTGGGGGGCAACCGGATGACAGCCCCTGCAGTCATGGAACCCGGAATGTCCGGGCGTCTACTCGAGAATCTGCAGCGAGCTGCCCGGGAAATGGAGTACAGCAACCGTCAGCCGATATTGTTGGTCAGCGACGAGTTGAGATTGTGGTTGTACCGGTTTGCAAAGCCTGTCGTCCCGGGTGTGAAGGTACTCTCCTACAGGGAAGTGCCCCACAGTAGAAGAATAAACGTCGTAGCGGCGATTAATCACGATGCCCGATAGTCGTTGATGGAAACAGCACTGAAGTTGGCAACAGCCTGTGCACGAGCACTGAGGTCAAAAAAATGAAAACACAGACATTCATCGGTAACGATATCCGGCAAGCGCTCACCATGGCCAGGGAGGCTATGGGCAGTGATGCAATCGTCGTGTCGACACGTCGTATCGGTGACAAAACCGAGGTGATCGCGCGAACCGAAGGAATTCTTGACAATAACCGGCTCGAATCTCCCGTGCGGGATTCCAGGTCTCAGATGAAGGACGATCATGTGTCGTCGATCATC
>CAIYXE010000301.1 GCA_903930095.1 uncultured Hyphomicrobiales bacterium | reverse complement strand
CGGCTGTGTATAAAAGTGTCTGTAAGTCCGGCTTGGTGACTTGAAGTAGAAGGTGGCCACCGAGTCCGGTAGGTTGATCGCGTTCAAAACCACCAACCATGGAGGACGCGATGGCCGAAGGGAAGTTTGAGCCCGGAAGGGGCTTTGGGGAAGGTCTGTTCGCAGACGGAGGTGAGGGCGTCAGGGCGCTCGTGGAGGAGGTCGTGCAGGCGTTGATTGGGACGGAGGCAGACAAGCACTTTGGGGTTCCTTGGAACGCCAAAGGCCTTCCCCGGCCCAACGGCTACCGAAACGGACTGAAGGGACGGGAGTTGCGGACCCGGATGGGGACGCTGAAGCTGAGACTGCCGCAGGCCCGGAACGGATCGTTCTTCCCCTCGTGCCTGGAGCGGTGGCAGACCTCCGAGCAGGCCCTGGCAGCGACCCTGGGCGAGATGGTAATCAAGGGGGTCTCGACCCGGAAGGTGTCCCAGCTGGCCGAGGCGATGCTGGGGGTGGCGGTTTCAGCCAGCACAGTCTCGAACCTCGTAAAGGCCATCGAGCCAAAGGTGAATGCCTTCCGGGAGAGGCCCCTGGGGACCTACCGATACCTCCTGGTGGATGCCCGATTCGATAAAGTTCGGGAGAACCACCGGGTGATGAGCCGGGCCTTCCTCTGGGCCGCTGGCGTCACCCCGGATGGCCAGCGGGAAGTGCTGGGGTGGCTGGACTGGTCGAGCGAGACAGGCCGGGCCTGGGCGGAGCTGTTCAGGATGCTGAAGGAGCGTGGCCTCACCGGGGTGGAACTCGTGGTCTCTGACGCCCATGAAGGCCTGGTGAAGGGGATCGAGGCCGCCTTCCCCGGGTCCATGTGGCAGCAGTGCCAGACCCACTTCATGCGGCGGGCGTTGGACCTGACACGGGAGACGGACAAAACCGCCCTCTGCGAGGACCTGCGGATGATCCTCCAGGCGAGCAGTCGGGAGCGGGCCGAGGAGGAGAAGGCCCTGCTGGAGAAGCACTGGGGGAAGAAGTATCCAAAGCTGGTGGCCTATCTGGAGGACCACTTCGACTCGGTGTTGGCCGTACTCAACCTGCCTGCCGGCCACCGGAAGCGCCTGCGGACAACGAACCATGTCGAGCGAGTCAACCAGGAGCTGAAGCGACGGGGCCGAACTGTCCGCATCTGGCCCAACCCAGCCAGCCGGGACCGCCTCTACGGGGCGCTGCTCATGGAGCAGCATGAGCGCTGGGTTGGCATCACCTGGCTGAAGCAGGAGGGCGCATGAACCAAACGCCGCAGGGGGTCAGCTTCGGTCGGGCTCCGCCCTCCCTTCGCTGACCCCCTGCACTCACTGCGATCTACCTGCTATCGACGACTTACAGAAAATTCTGGACACAACTGTGCCTTCCCCTGTTGCCGAAGCATCCCATTCGCTGCTTCCCTGTGGGCGCTGTCTAAGCCTTGAACAGCCAGCCCGGCAGCTTGACTTCGGCGGTGCCGTCCAGGACCACGTCGCCGGTCTGCTTGGTGATCACCGTGGACAGCCGCGCCTGGCTCTTGGGCAGGAGCTCCGTGATGGTCACATCCAGGCTCACGGTGTCGCCGAGGAACACAGGCTGCTTGAAGGAGCAGCACTGGCTCAGGTAGACGGTGCCCATGCCCGGCATCTCCATGCCCAGCACCTTGGAGATCATGCCGAACAGGATGCCGCCGTGGGCGATGCGCTGGCCGAAGCGGCTGCCGCTGGCCACGGCCTCGTCCAGGTGGATCGGATTGCAATCGCCGCTCACGTCGGCAAAGGCCCGGACCAGCCGGTCATCGATCAGCTGCTCGTAGCGGAAGGTCTGGCCGACCTGGAAGGCCGGTGACGTCTCTCGTGCGTTCATGAAGCCATCCTTGTCTGATTGTCTGTCTTTTCATGGCTCTGATCGCGGAACGCGATCAGAGGTAGCCCAGCGCCTTGGCCTTGGCCGTAAGCTCATCCCGGAAGGCCGGGTCGGCGACCTGGATGAGGGCCGTGGTACGCTCCCGGACGGTCCGGCCGCGCAGGCGCGCCACGCCGTGCTCCGTGACCACGTGGTCCACGTGCGAGCGGTGCAGGGTCACGGCCGAGCCCTCGAGGAGCGTGGGCGTGATGGTGGACACCGTGCCGTTCCGGGCGGTGCTGTAGCAGGCGATGATGCTCTTGCCGAGGCCATCGAAGCCGGCCACCGCACCCTGGGCCGTGTCGGACTGACCGCCGGTGCCAGAGTACTGGTTGGTGCCGATGGACTCGCTGGCCACCTGGCCCGTGAAGTCCACGGAGATGCAGGTGTTGATGGAGACCATCTTCGAGTTCTGCGCCACCACGGAAGGGTTGTTGACCCAGCTGCCGCGCTGGAACTCCACGGCCAGGTTGTCATCCAGCCAGTCGTAGAACTTCCGCGAACCCATGGCGAAGGTCGTGATGAACTTGCCGGGCTTCAGGGCCTTGCGGGCGTTGGTGATGACCCCCAGCTCGTAGAGCTCCATCATGGAATCCACCAGCATCTCCGTGTGGACGCCCAGATCCTGCTTGCCCTTGAGGGCCATGGCCGCGGCGTTGGGAATGCCGCCGATGCCGAGCTGGATGGTGGAGCCGTCCTCCACCAGCTCAGCGATGTGCGCGCCGATGGCGAGGTCCGTCTCATTGGGCTTCGGGGCAGGCAGGGACGGCACGTCCTGGTCATGCTCGACGAAGAAATCCACCTTCGAGACGTGGACCTGGGTGTCGCCGAAGGTCCGGGGAAGGCGGGGGTTCACCTCGAGGATGATGAGGCGGGCGTGGTCCATGATGTCCTTCTCGTAGGTGATGCCCAGCGAGAGGGAGACGAAGCCGTGCTTGTCCGGCGGCGTGCAGGTGCCAAAGAACACGTCGGGCCGATGGGCGTGGATGCGGTCCGTGGCGGCCCGGTGCAGCATGTTGGGCACGTAGGTCACGGTGCCCGTGCCGGCCTTGAGGGCCGCGCGCGAGCCCGGGGCGTGGAACCACGAGGCCAGCTCGAAGTGGCCCTGCATCTCCTTCTTCATGTAGAAGTCGTATTCCTTCAGCGTGAGCACGGAGAAGACCCGCACATTCTCCACGCGGTCGGCCACGATGTGAAAGCGCGCCATGCAGCCCTGGGGCTCCGAGGCGCACTGGGCGACGATCACGTCGTTGTCGCTCGCGATGTGGGCGACAGCCTCGTCGATGGCGATGAGCTTGCTGCGGTAGATGTCCTGGGGGTTCATGGCAACTCCTTGGGAGTGAGGAAAGCGGAAAGGCCCTGCGAGAGATACCCGCCGATGGCTTCGACGAGCGCCCTTGCGTTCACCGGCGAGGCGTCGAAGGCGGTCTCCAGACCAAAGTAGTGGGCGATGCCCATGAGGTATTCGATGGCCGTCTCCTCGTCCAGCCCGGGGCAGGTGGCGGTGATCCGGAGGGCTGGGGGCCGGCGGCGGTAGCCCGAGGCGAAGGCGCCGTAGTAGTCGCGCACCGTGGCGGGGAGGACGAACTCCGCCTCCCGGACGATGTTGTAGCAGTGCTTGTCGATGGAGAGGTAGACCAGCCACAGCCACAGTCCGCGCAGCTCGAACTCCAGGGCATTGAGGTCCGCCGTCCCGGTGGCCGCCAGGTTCGTGGCGATGAAGGCCCGAGCGTCATGGCCCACCTGGCCGATCAGCTCCGCGTAGAAGGCCTCCTTGGAGTCGAAGTAGGTGTAGAAGGCGCCCACGGACAGCTGCGCCCCGTCCGTCACTTCGTGGATGTTGGTCTCGAAGTAGCCCTTCTCCCCGAAGAGCCGCCGGCCCGACTGCAGCAGGCGCTCGCGGACTCCTGCCTCCAGGAGCAGCGGCAGGGGGGTGGCGGTGCCGCCAAAGACCTTCGCCGAGTCCACCGCGAGGCCGGCCTGTCCAACGGGATCTTCTACCGCTACTTCGATGGGAAGGAGACGCTCTTCAAGGTCATTCTCGGGCGGGTGCTGGACCAGGTCCGGGAGGCCATGGAGCGGGTGGAGGGCGCCTCACCTGAGGAGCG
>CAIYXE010000300.1 GCA_903930095.1 uncultured Hyphomicrobiales bacterium | reverse complement strand
GGTCGGTATTAATCTCCTCCTTTTTGATTTCGATTGACCCGACATTGGAAAGATCGAATCGCCCATCTTGGACGTTTACTACAGTGACGTACGGGACAGAAACAGTCTCGTGACGAGAGAGATCACGGCCCATCGTAAAACCGGAAGCAATGGTTGAAAAATGCTTCAGCGGTTTGATTTGCCAATGACTTGGACACGTAATCCACTTGGATCGATGTACACCTTGCGGCTGAGTCAATCCTTCTGCGAATAGCTCCCGAAGCAACGACCGCAACAGCTCCCGCGTCGCATCCAATTCCCCCCGTGCCTTCTGAATGGCGTCATCGGCCAGCTTGAGAGCGGAGGCAATGCGGCGCTGCTCATCAATCTCGGGCCAAGGCAACATCAAACGCTGATAGTCACGCCAATTGAGATTGCGCATCTGCGTCGACTGCTGCTGCACACGCTCCACGATGCCCGTGCGCTGCAATTCAAACAGCGCCCAGCCCAGGAAACTGGCATCCGCCTTCTGCGAATCGGGCCGCAGAACTTGCACGAAGTTCGAGACGGTCGATCCCGGTATGTCACGATCAATGAAGCCGATGCGACCAACGGGCTGCTCCGGCCCACCGCCTGAGCGCTCCACCAGCAAGTCGCCTTGAAGGAGTCCGAACTGGGCAGCCTTGTCCTTGGGGAAGTAGCGGGTGGCCACGTCACTGAAATCAAGTTGGCCGTCGTTGGTGAAGTTGGTTGAGCGCATAACGGCCACAGCTTGTTCGCCTTCGTCGTCACCCCAATCGCCAGCGAAGTGCTCAGATACTAGGCTGCGTAATGGCTTAGCATCCCAATCCGCCGGGATGTCGCCCAAGATGGTGCGGAAACGGTGTGTCAGCATCAGGCCGCCCCACCGATGCGCGCCAGGAGCGTCTTGAGTGTGGTATGGGCAGCATCGGAAGCTTCCAATGCAGATTTCAATTGCGCCGCAGCATCGTTGAGCAGCAGTACCTTTTCAGGTTCAAAGGTATCCACATAACGCGGCAGGTTCAGGTTGAACTCGTTTCCGGCAATTTCTTCTCGGCCAACCACCGTGAAGTAGCGCCGTGCTTCGTCTTCGCTGCTGGCAATACGCAGCAAATCGGCAGATGCCTCGCGCAGGTGAGCGATCTGACGCTCGGCGGCAAGCTTGACCTCCTGTTCGCGGGCGTCGCGTTCTTCCTGCAGCTTGCCCAAGTCCTTGACCGCACGGGCTATCTGTTTGTGGCGGGCCTTGATGGCGTCTACCAACTTCTTGCGGGCGTTATCGAAGGCCGCTTTCGCGGCAGTACGTCGTCCCGCCAGCGCCGACTTTTCGGCCCGCCCGGCAGCGGCGATCTCGCCTTCGACATGTTCGAACTCAGCCAGTAGTGAAGCCAGCGGGCGGAAGTAGGGATGCTCGGGCGTGATGGCATCTTTGACGGCCTGCTGCTTCAGGTCCAAGGCATCCAGCGTAGCCAACTCGGCTTGCAGGCGTGGAAGCGGTTCCAGCACCGGGCCGTAGGCGTCCTCGATGTCAGCCAGACGGGCATCGCGCTGTTCCTCGACTTCGAAGATCAGCTGCGCTTCGTGCTCCGGGACCAATCGCTGGGCGGTGGCCAGATCGCCGAAGGACCGCCACGGCACTAGGATGCGCATCAGGTCTGAGGGGCGAAGCAGGTTCTGCGGGTTGCCCTTCTGTAAGTGGCGCGAAGCCCAGATCATCAGAATCTTATCCTTGCGCTCGGCGGGCTTGGCCTTGTTGAGCAGCACCAGACAACCTGGCACGTTGTTGCCATAGAACAGTTTGCCCGGCAGCACGACGATGGCTTCGATCAGGTCGGCTTCTATGAAACCCCGGCGGATCACGTACTCGGCATCTGCCTTCTGGTTCTGACCGTCTTCATCTTCGGTCTGTTCAGGCTGACCACGGAACAATACGCCCTGAGACATTACCACCATACCCTGACCGCCTATTTCAGTCTCGGGATCGGCGTCCTTGAGGGATCTGACGATCTGCTGCATCCAGGCCCAATCTCCATTGCTGACTGGCGGCATCCCGTAAGAAAGACGGCCATATTTATCACCTGAGACAACAGTGT
>CAIYXE010000299.1 GCA_903930095.1 uncultured Hyphomicrobiales bacterium | reverse complement strand
TGGCCCGCGTCGAACGCGCAGGCCGCATCATCGAGGTTCCGCTCGATCAGGTGCTGGCGGGCGACATCGTCGAGGTGCGCCCGGGCGAGCGGCTGGCCGTCGACGGTGTGGTGATCGCGGGTTCCTCCTTCGTCGATCAATCGATGATCACGGGCGAGCCGGTTCCCGTCGCCAAGGGAGAGGGTGCGGAGGTCGTCGGTGGCACCATCAACAAGACGGGGAGCTTCACCTACCGCGCCACCAAGGTGGGTGCTGATACGCTGCTTGCCCAGATCATCCGCATGGTGGAGCAGGCGCAGGGCGCCAAGCTGCCGATCCAGGCGCTGGTCGACCGTATCACCGCGTGGTTCGTGCCGGCGGTGATGGCGGCGGCGGCCTTGACCTTTCTCGTCTGGCTTTTCTTCGGGCCGGAACCCGCCTTCACCTTCGGGCTTGTCAACGCGGTGGCGGTGCTCATCATCGCCTGCCCCTGCGCCATGGGGCTGGCGACGCCGACCTCGATCATGGTCGGCACCGGCCGCGCGGCGGAACTGGGCGTGCTGTTCCGCAAGGGGGAGGCGCTGCAAAGCCTGCGCAACGCCACGGTGGTCGCCCTCGACAAGACCGGCACGCTGACGGCGGGCCGCCCGGAACTCACCGATTTCGAGGCGGCCGAAGGCTTCGCCGCGGACGAGGCGCTGGCCCTTGCCGCCGCTGTTGAAAGCCGCTCGGAACACCCGATCGCCACGGCCATCGTCGCTGCCGCGCATGCAAAGGGCCTTGAGCTTCCCCCGCTCGAGGGCTTCGAGGCCGTGCCCGGCTTCGGCGCGCGGGGCAGGGCCGGGGGTGTGGAGGTTGCGGTCGGCGCTGACCGCTACATGGAGAGGCTGGGGCTTGACGTTGCGCCGTTCCGCGATACGGCGGAGCGGCTGGGCCTGCAGGGCAGGACACCGCTTTACGCTGCGATCGGCGGCAGGCTCGCCGCCATCATCGCGGTGGCGGACCCGGTGAAGCCGTCAACGCCCGCCGCCATTGCGGCGCTGCATCGGATGGGCCTCAGGGTGGCGATGATCACCGGCGACAACCGGCGCACGGCGGAGGCGATCGCCAGGGACCTCGGCATCGACGAGGTGGTGGCCGAGGTGCTGCCCGAAGGAAAGGTCGAGACCATCCGCCGCCTGAAGTCCGGCGGCAGCAAGGTGGCCTTCGTGGGCGACGGCATCAATGATGCGCCAGCCCTTGCCGAGGCCGATGTGGGGATCGCAATCGGCACCGGCACCGACATTGCCATCGAGAGTGCCGACGTGGTGCTGATCTCGGGCGACCTGGCTGGCGTTCCCACGGCGATCGGGCTTTCGCAGGCGACGATCCGCAACATCAGGGAGAACCTGTTCTGGGCCTTCGCCTATAACGTGCTGCTGATCCCCGTGGCGGCGGGCGCGCTCTATCCGGTGAGCGGCACGCTGCTTTCCCCGATGATCGCGGCCGGGGCCATGGCCTTGTCCAGTGTCTTCGTGCTCGGCAATGCGCTGCGCCTCAGGCGGTTCAGTCCGGCAGGTGGTGAGACACACGCTTGAACACCGGCGAAGCGGCGGCGGCCTCCGGCTTGATGGACAAGATGATCTGAATGACGCTCAGCCGGAAAGGAACTCGACGCCGATCTCCTCACCCGCGCGCCAGCGCACCGCGCAAGGCCTTTCGCCGCCGAAACCCACGATCCGGATGGTGAAGCGCTCCGGCACGCATGAGGGCTGCCGGCTCCAGATGCGGCAACCGCCTTCCGAAATGTCACGGACCTGCACCTCGGCGACGGCTGCCCCCGCAACCATCACCCGCGCACCCCTCAGCACCTTGCGCCGCGGAGACGCGCGCCGCTCTGCCTTCGCCTCGGCCGCTGCTTCGCCGCCCGCCAGCGCATAGCGCAGCAGTGGTTTCGGAATCGATTGCAGTACCCGCAGGACGCTGTCCGGCGGCAGCTGTGACATCTGCTCCAGCACGAGAAGCTCGCCGAAGGCCCAGCCGACGCTGTGGTGATAGGCCTCGTGGGATAGAACCGTGGTCATGCCAAACCCTTCGCAACGATGCACGTGACGGCGAGTGATGCCCGCCCGGATCGATTGCCGTAATCCGTGGATTTACCATTTGGACCGGCAAAGTGACCGCACGCTTAAGCGCTGTGTCAGTTATGGACGTTTGATACGCTCCCTGGTTGAGATCAGTGCGGTGAAAGCGCTGTATCGTTTCCGGCCGGTTGACGGATGTCGAGGCGCCGCAGTTTCGCCCATCGCATGATCAGCGCATTGCTGTGTTGAGAACGCTGCGGCGCACGCCCCCCGGAGGCGAGCCAACGCTCAGTTGAAGGCGATGTGGGCCGGCCAGCGGAACTCAAGGTCGTGACGGGGCGCGTCAGGGCCGCCAAGTGTGAGGGTGCGCCTTCTCAGGTCGCGAATGACGGCTTCACGGGAGCCAAGACCCGAGAGCTCTTCAGCCGTAACGCACTCGCCGACTGACACGGCGATGCGCGTGCCCGCGCGGCGGCGCGACTCGCGGAACAGCAGGGCCACGCGCAGGGAGTAATTCACATGGCTTGCCGCCTGAAAAAGGCGCGAGTTCTGGCCGTGGAAGTAAACCGGAACGACGGTCGTTCCCGGCAGGAGTGCGAGTTTGGCAGCAAACGGATGCCAGGCTGCATCAAGTGCGGGGCCACGAAGCGGCGATTGGGAGGTCGAGACGCTGCCCGCGGGGAAGATCGATACCGCGTGACCCTGCCTCAGCCACTCGGCGCAGCGCCTGCGTGTGTGTGCCGAGGTATGGATCGCGTCTGGCGTTCCTCCGAAGTCGACCGGCAGGAGAAACTCACGGGCCTCCGGGATCTCACAAAGTAGGCTGTGCGTCATGATCTTGGTGTCGGGGCGGACCGATGTCGCGAGATGTCCCATCAGCAGGCCGTCGATGACGCCAAAGGGATGGTTGGCAACGAACAGCACGGGGCCCGACTTTGGAACCCGTGACCAGGCCTTGTCACATGTTGCGACGTCGATCTCGAGCAGGCGAATGGCGGCCGCGAACAGGTTCTCACCAGCAGGCGGGTTGGCAGTCCAGTCGCGATAGAGCCTCTCGAGATAGGGCTGGCCGCTGATCTGCTCTATTCCCCGGATGATCGAACGCCGAAGCCATCTCTGTTCCGGCCGCGAATAGGAGAAACGCATGCTGTCGGCAGTGGTTGCTTCGCCTGCGTGCAGAATATCGACAGCTTCTGTCATCTCGAGCCTTTCCGTGCTGATGACCCTTCATGTTGCGGAAAGATGACAGTCTTGTGTAGGCAGGCCATTCACGATGAACGCCGCCTGGGCCGGCGGTGGTGCTTTTGAAATCGTGTGAAATCGTGATCCGTGGCGCTGTAGGTTTATCCAGACGCCGTTCGGCAGGTTGTCACACAATTGCAATGCAGGAGCTCCAGACAGCGGATGCTCAATTGAAAGGTCTTCCCCATGACTGCCTCCTCCATCCGCCGTCTCCTCCTTGCTGCCGTCTTCGGAAGCACGCTCGGAATCACGTCCGCCGTTGCCGATCAGCGGACCCTCACCGTCTACAGCTCGCTCGACGAGGATCAGGCCAAGGCGCTCGCCGACGGCTTCATGGCCGCCAACCCCGACGTCAAGATCGAAATGATCAATGGCTCGACTGCGCCGATCATCGCCCGTGTCATCGCTGAGGGCGCCAATCCGCAGGGCGACATCATTATGGGCAATGCCGTTTCTGCCCTGATGGCGGCTGATGCGAAGGGCCTGCTGGAGAGCTACAAGCCGGCCAACTATGATGCGGTAAGCCCGGTCATGCGCGACAGCCGCGAAAACCCTGTCTGGGTCGGGATCGATGCCTGGGCTGCCTCCGTCTGCTTCAACACCGTCGAGGCCGAGAAGATCGGGCTTTCTGCTCCCAAGAGCTGGAAGGACCTTACCAATCCGGCCTACAAGAACCACATCACCATGCCGAGCCCCCTTTCGTCTGGCACCGCATTCCTCGCGGTCAATGGCTGGCTCACGGCATTTGGTGAGGAAGGCGGCTGGCAGTACATGGACGCACTGCACGAGAACATCTCGCAGTATGGCCACTCGGGCAGTGCACCGTGCCGCCAGGCAGCTGCCGGAGAAACTGTTATCGGCATCTCCTACTCGACACCGGGTGTGAAGGCGATCAACGACGGCGCCCCGATCAAGATCATTCTTCCGGAGGAAGGGCTCGGCTGGGAAATCGAAGCAACGGCGATCATCAAGGGCGCCAAGAACATGGACGACGCCCGCAGGCTCGCCGACTGGGTTTCATCGCGCGAGGCAGCGCAGATATCCTCGAAGTTCCTGCCGATCACCGCCTACGACGATATCTCGGAACTGCCCGAGAACTACCCGGAAGGCGAGAAGGAGAAGCTGCTGAAGATGGACTTCGCCAGCCTTGCCGCCAATCGTGAGGCCGTGATGGCCGAATGGCAGAAGCGCTACGGAACCAAAGTTCCGCCCAAGCAGTGACAGCCCAACTCCTGATGGGCCACACGTCATCCCAGATCGAGGGGGCCGCGCAAGCGGCCCCCTACCTTCGTCTCAGAAACCTCTCCAAGCGCTATGGCCGTACGACCGTTGTCGACGGTGTTGATCTTGATGCGGCTGCCTCCCGCTTTGTCTGCGTCCTGGGGCCTTCGGGGTGTGGCAAGACAACCTTGCTGCGCCTGATTGCCGGCTTCGAGACACCTGACGGCGGAACGATCCACCAGAACGGCCGCGATGTAACCCTCCTGCCGCCAGAGGCGCGGGACTACGGGATCGTGTTCCAGTCCTATGCGCTGTTTCCCAACCGGACTGTGGAAGCTAACGTCGGCTTCGGCCTGGAGGCGACCGGCGTGGACAGGGCCACGCGGGCAAGGCGGATCTCTGAACTGCTCTCGCTCGTTGGACTGACGTCGCATGCCTCCAAGTATCCAAACCAGATTTCCGGGGGTCAGCAGCAGCGCGTGGCCTTGGCGCGCGCCCTGGCCCTGTCTCCGGGCCTCCTGCTGCTCGACGAACCGCTCTCCGCTCTCGATGCCAATGTGCGGGCTCACCTGCGCACAGAACTCCAGGCCCTGCAGCGGCGAATCGGTGTGACGGCGCTCATGGTCACTCACGACCGCGAAGAGGCATTCTCAGTCGCCGATCAGGTCGTCATCATGAACAAGGGCAGGATTGAGCAGACAGGCAGCCCTGAGGAAGTTTACCTCAGGCCAGCCAACCTTTTCGTAGCGCGGCTGCTGGGTGGCTGTAATTCGCTGCGCGTCGACATGATCGGGGATAGCCTGGCTGTGGCCCAGGGACTGAAACTCCAGACCGACGGGGCGAGCCTGAATGGAAGCAACAGGACCAATGTATGCATAAGGCCAGGCGCTGTGCTGGTTGGGCAGGAGGCGCAGTCCTCGCCCAACCACTTTGACGCGCGCGTCGTCTCGGTCACCTTTCTCGGGGACATGGTGCGTTTGCTGCTGGAGCCTGTCGACAACCCTCAGGCGGTGATCGAGGCAGAGGTCCTGCGCTCTCGGCTCGACCGGATTCCGCAACCACAAGAGATGATCGGCTTCGCACTTCCACCCCGGCAGTTGATGTTCCTCGGCGGGGCCTGATCCGATGCCTGTCCAGGATCCGCAGACCGGCCTGCGCGGTGAAGGCCTTGCGCTCCGGCGCTGGTCTGCCTGGCTTACCCGGCAGGCTTTGCCGCCACTGGCCGTTCTTGTGCTGGCGCTTGCCACTATCCTGCCCATTGGCGCACTTTTGGTGCGCAGTCTTTTCAGCCGCGACGGCGCCTTTGCGGGATTCGACAATTTCCTGCGCTATGCGAGCGAACCAGGCCTCGCCATCGCGGCGTGGAACTCGGTCACGCTCTCTGGTCTTGCGACCTTGCTGACCATCCTGATCGCCTATCCCCTCGCATATGCGCTCCACCGCAGCTGCATGCCGTTCAAGGGCCTTCTCAGGGCCATCTTCATGCTTCCCCTGTTGGCGCCTTCATTGCTCCCCGCGATCGGCCTCATCTACCTGTTCGGCACGCAGGGCATGCTCAAGGGCTTGTTGATGGGCGGGCAACTCTATGGCCCCATTGGTATCGTCACCGGATCGGTGCTCTATGCCTTGCCGCATGCCGTGCTGATCCTCTCGGCGGGACTCGCGGCCAGCGATGCCCGGCTCTATGAAGCTGCGAGAGCGTTGCGGGCAGGTCCCTGGCGGCAATTCTTTGCCATCACCTTGCCGTTCAGCCGATATGCGATGATCAGCGCGGCATCCGTTGTCTTTGTCCTGGTGTTTACTGACTTCGGCGTTCCGACGGTGGTGGGCGGCTCCACCAATGTGCTTGCGACCGACATCTACAAGCTCGTCATCGGCCGCTTCGACTTCGAACTCGGCGCTGTCGTCGGCGTGTTGCTGCTGGCGCCTGCGGTGGCGGCCTACGCAGTAGACGTTGTCGCTCGCCGGGCGCAGCGCGCCACGCTGAGCGGCAAGTCCGTGCCCGTGACGCCGTATCCCTCGGCGATCCGTGATGGTGCGCTGACGGCTTTCTCGATCCTCGTCGCGCTCGCGATACTGGGTGTCATCGGGATGGCCGTCTTCGGTTCGCTGGTGAAGTTCTGGCCCTATAACCTGAGTTTCGACGTGAAGAACTATGCCCGCGTGTTCGGAGACGGCGATGATGGCCGGGCACTGGTGGCAAGCCTCTGGCTTGCGTGCTTCACGGCACTTGCCGGAACTGCCGCCGTCTCACTCACTGGGTGGCTTGTCGCCAGGAAGGTTGGGGCGGTTCTGCCCACGCAGCTTGTCCAAGCCCTTGCGATGCTTCCTGTGGCGGTGCCGGGGCTGGTGCTGGGCCTGGGCTACATCTTCTTCTTCAACGCCCCGGCCAATCCGCTCAATCCGTTGTTCGGCACGCTCACCCTGATGGTCGTCTGCACCATTGCGCACTTTTACACCGTGCCGCATCTGATGGTGGTGGGAACACTCATGCGGACCGATCCGGAGATCGACATGGCGGCGAGAGCCTTGCAGTCAACGCCTGCCGGCACGGCCCGCCGCATCCACCTGCCGATGCTCCTGCCCACAATGATCGATGCCTTCGGCTATTTCTTCGTCAATGCCATGACCACGGTATCTGCCCTTATCTTCCTGTTCACGGCCAATTCGCGCGTTGGCGCCATCGCGGTTGTGAACCTGCTGGAAGGCAGCCGTTATGGCCAGGCGGCTGCACTGGCCGTCCTCATCATGTTCATCTCGATGGTGGCGACCGGGCTTCAGTTCGCCCTTCGCGCTTTCGTTCTCGGGAGGCAGCCATGGCGGCGCAAGACCGTTTGACAGCAGAGTTCCTTGCCTTCGCGCATCGCTTGGGAGATGCCGCGGGTTCCGTCATCATGCCCAGCTACAGGACGGGCATCACAGCAAATGACAAGTCGGACGGTGGACGCTTTGACCCCGTGACCGCTGCCGACCGCGCAGCGGAAGAGGCAATCCGCGGCTTGATCGCGCGTACCTATCCCTCCCACGGTGTGATCGGCGAGGAATTCGGATCGGAGAACACTGAAGCGGAGTTCGTGTGGGTGCTTGATCCGATCGACGGCACCAAGTCCTTTATTTCCGCCATTCCGCTCTGGGGTACGCTGATCGGCCTTCTGCATGAAGGCAAACCGCTTCTCGGCCTGTCTGATCATCCGTTCCTCAGGGAGCGGTTCTGGGGAGACGGCCAAACGGCAACCGGCTCAGATCGCTCACGAAGCTGGCCGCTGGCAAGCCGAAAACCCTTGCCGTTGCGAGACGCAGTGGTCTTCGCGGGTTCCTCGGTCACGGACGATCCCGGCCTTTTTGAGCGGCTGGGGACCCTGAAGCAGCGCGTCCGGATGATCCGCTTCGGGAGTGACTGCTATGACACTTGCATGCTGGCTGAAGGTCACATCGATGCCATACTGCAGACGGGTCTGGACATCTACGATGTCGCCGCGACGATTCCGATCGTCACCGGTGCCGGCGGCGTAGTCTCGGGACTTGACGGCGGTCCGGCACTCCGGTCCGGCACGATCCTGACCAGTGGCGATCCGGCTCTGCACGTCGAATTGCTGTCCTTGCTTGCTCCTGATAACCTATGAGTGAAGCCTCGGATCTGGTGGCGCGCGATGCTGCGGCCTTCATCCACCAGGATGGCTCCTCGCCCTGCATTGGCGCGCTGAGGTCTGCAAGAGGCATCTGGATCGAAGATGTTGACGGACGGCGCTACATCGACCTTCATGGCAACAACTGTCATCACCTCGGCCATGCGCACCCGCGTATCCTCCAGGCACTGAAGGATCAGCTGGACAGTCTGGCATTCTCGCCACGGCGCTTCGCGAATGCGCCCGCGACGGAGTTGGCCGAGCGCTTGACCTCAAGGTTCCGGAACGGCCAGTCACGGCTCCTGCTGATGCCTGGCGGTTCGGAGGCGATCGAGACCGCGATTCGGCTTGCACGGATCGCCACCGGCCGTCCGGGCATCATCGCGCTGGAGGGCAGCTATCATGGACATGGCATGGGAAGCCTGGCACTTTCCAGCCGGCAGCTCGATCCGCGGTTGGGAAGTCACCTGTCAGATGTCTTCCACCTCACGCCTTACTGGAATGAGGAAGCGGGCGGCGCCGAGGCAATGATTGCCGATCTCGAGTCCAGTCTCGTGCTGAACCGCGGCCGCATCGCCTGTCTCGTTGCAGAACCCATGCGGTCCAACGCCCATGTTCCCCCGCCCGGCCTCTGGCCGCGGTGCGCTGATTTGTGCACGCAACACGGCGTTAAGCTGATCTTCGACGAAATCCCCTCCGGCCTCGGGAAGACGGGCCGGTTCTTCGCTTTCGAGCATTTCGGCGTCACGCCGGACATGGTGGTTCTTGGCAAGGCCCTTGGCGGTGGGGTGCTGCCGCTGGCCGCTGTGATTGCCGAGGAGCGCCTTGACATCGCACCCGAGCTCTCCATCGGTCACTATACGCATGAGAAGAACCCGCTTCTGGCGAGGGTTGCTCTCACTCTGCTCGATGTGGTTGAGGAGGGCGGCCTTGTGGAAGACGCCTTAGCGCGTGGCCGGAAACTCGAGCAGTTGCTCCACGGGCAGGCCGCAGGTGGTTTCCGCCTCGCGCTGAGGGGGCTTGGCCTGTTCCGGGCCCTTGCCTTCGAAGGAGCAAGCACGGGAAAAGCCCTGCTGGAACGTGCGGCCCTCGCGGCAGGGCTCTCTGCGACAGCAAAGGACGAGATATCGATCGGTGTGTCGCTGCCTCTCATCACGAGTGACGACGACATCCGCATGGTCGCCGAACGGCTCCTGCAAATGACAGAAGCGCTCGGCAGC
>CAIYXE010000298.1 GCA_903930095.1 uncultured Hyphomicrobiales bacterium | reverse complement strand
GTCCATATTGATGCTATCGAGGTGGTCCCCGGCAGCAGGGTTAAGCGCGGTGATGTCATCGCAGTGGTCAACTCCTTCGAAGTTGAGGAGTATCGGTCTGGATTGCTAAGGTCGATTGCCGAGATGACGACGCGGGAGGCTGAGTTCCAGATCAGGCTGTCCATTGCTCAGGCATCCCTTGCGCCTTCCGCCAAGCGCCTTGAGATTGCGAAGGAGACAACAAAGCGGTTTCAGGAATGGGCACGCGGAGCGGAAAGCAGCCAGTATCGTATCGACATTTTTCGCGAATTGTCGAATGCGATGGAGTTCAACGCGCACGCTGAGGCGGAAGCAGCTGAGGTTTCGAGACAGTTGCAGCGCTTGTCTGAGAGCAGGTTGAAACTGGAGGAAAGGCTGGCGGAGATTGAAGGCAAATTCAACGGTGGAATAATCGTGTCCCCGATTGATGGCGTTGTTGCTTTCGGGATTGCGAAGGACGGGCAGACGATCCTTGCGGGGCAGATGATTGGAAGCGTCTATGATACGTCAGCGATCTTTATCGACTGGGAAATGCCGCTACGCCGCTTGATTGAACCGCGCGTGGGCGACACTGTTTTCATATCAAGCGGTTTCGATACGATTGAGGGAACGATCTCTGCGATCTATCCAATTTCAACCAATCTTGGTGCAGATCGGCGCGACTTCTTCTCGGCGACACCCCTGGGGCAGACTGCTCGCGTGAAGAACCACGGGTTCGACGAGTTGTTACCTATGGATTCTCAGGTAACTGTCAGAATGAATTACTCAACGGCAGCAAGCAGGTTCGTTCAGCTGTTCAGTGGGACTTTCCGTAGATGACGGGCAATATCTGTACCTGCAGGAAATGCGGTTCGCTTTCGATGAGCATATTCCCTGTCTTCCATCATTTTCTCTGCTCGTATGTCGGTCCAGCCTATGATTTCACCAGAGTTGAGGGTGGATATCTGTGCTCGACGTGCGGGCGCCTGCTATCGGAAAGTGGTTCAGATTGGGAGATTCTTGGCGATAGTAGTTTCTGCAGTTCGTGCGGAGACGAGTCCATGCTCTAGAAGCATGTTCCGCAACAGCGGGTGTGACTTTTTGCGGTGAGTTCATCTGCAAGCTATTGCTGTTGAGCGAGTTGTTTTCGATCAGGTGTTTGCGTCTGTTCGGAGCACGCGCCATTGCCACCGTCTTGCGCGGTCAGGAAGATCTCGGGGGTTGTCACTCCTTGGCAGCGGGCAGTCAGGACCACACATTCGGTTCAGGATTGCAAGCGCCGACTGTCTGGACGCAAAGGCGTTGTCGGCATAACTTGACTCGCCTTCTGAGGGAATTCTATTTATCATTTCATCTGTCGCAGGGTTTTTGCCCCGGCGGATCTGAGACAAATCTATCTCGCCGGAGGCGGGGCATTCACGCCCGGTCAGAGGTGCGAAACAGGGGATATCAAGAACATGGATATCGTTGGGCTGGTCATTCAGTTGATCGCAGGCGCCATCGGCGGCAATGCCGCTGGCAAAATCTCGAAGGGTTTCAGCCTCGGTGGCACAGGCAACTCGATTGCCGGCGCAATCGGCGGTGTCGTGCTCGGTCAGATCGTTGAGCGGCTGACGGGCGGCGCCATCCCGGCGGAGGCTGCTGCGGCCGCAACATCCGGCCTCGACATCGGCTCGATCATCACGAGCCTGATCAGCGGCGGCGCGGGTGGCGCTATCCTGACCGCCATCATCGGCGCCATCAAGAACCGCTGATCCGCATACTGGACGAGACCGGCCGCCGGACCACCATCCGGCGGCCTTTTTTGATCCATGCTTCAGTGCAGGCGCCACGCGCACCGAAGCCAGCGATCCTTCGAGGTTGTGCGACCAGAAATCGAGGAAGCGGATGAGCCGCGTGAGCTTGGTCGCCAGGCCGTAGTCCTGCCAGATACGGGTCTGCAGCACGCTGACGGTCGTCGGGCATGCGGCACATGATTTCCGCCGTGCTCAGGGCATCAGGCGCTGGGCCTTGGCATCGGCATAAGCGAAGCAGCCGGCGATGGCCGTGCTGATGG
The DNA here is from genome assembly GCA_903930095.1 of uncultured Hyphomicrobiales bacterium. Lineage (GTDB taxonomy): Bacteria > Pseudomonadota > Alphaproteobacteria > Rhizobiales > Aestuariivirgaceae > Aestuariivirga. The sequence continues at coordinate 2,888 of CAIYXE010000298.1, read as the reverse complement.
GCAGGTTGCGGTAAGCGCCGACCGCGCCCTCGCGGGTGAGCCGTCCGGCAAGGCCCGGTTCCTCGCTTGCCACGACCCAGATGAAGCCGAGGCCTGACCGTCTGACGACGCGGGCGCCGGCGCGGGTGAGGCTGGCGAAGATCTCGTCCTCAGGCGTTCCCGGCTCGAATACCGCCAGCATGGTGCCGCTGGCCGCAGGCGGCAGCGCCGACTGCCGCATCAGCACTGCCATGCCGCCGAGCCATATTGCGAGCACGGCCGCGAACAGAAGGAGCGCCAGCCTGTGCCCCGGCGTCGCCATGCGCTTCAGGCCGCCTGGAACCTGGGCTGCCGCTGCTCGCGGATCGGCAGGTGGACGATGAAGGCGAAGATGCCCAGCGCCACGCTCAGCCACCAGACGATGTCATAGGAGCCGAAAGCGTCATAGAGCCTGCCGCCCAGCCACACGCCGATGAAGGAGCCCAGCTGGTGGCTGACGAAGACGAAGCCATAAAGCGTTGCCATGTAGCGCGTGCCGAACATGACGGTGACGAGACCCATGGTGAGCGGCACGGTTGAGAGCCACAAGACACCAATGGTCATGGTGAAGAGCAGGGTGGTGAGCGGTGTGACCGGCATGAGCAGGAAGCCCGCCACCAGCACTGACCGCAGGAGATAGATCAGCGCCAGCGGCACCCGCTTCTCACCCTTGCCGCCGATGATGCCGGCGGCATAGGAGCCCACGACGTTGAAGAGCCCGATGAGCCCCATCGCCAGCCCTGCGAACTCCTTCGAGATGCCGTGCTCGGCGAGGTAGGGCGGCATGTGCACCACGATGAAGGCAAGCTGGAAGCCGCAGACGAAGAAGCCCGAGACAAGCAGCAGGTAGGACCGGTGGCCGAAGGCCGTGCCGATTGCCTCGCGCATTGTGATGTCGGCTTCGCCGGGGCTCAGGCGCGCTGAGGAGGTATTGTGCACCATGAGAGGTACTGCGAACAGGATGATGAGCAGCGATAATCCGGCCAGCACCAGCAGCGCATTCTGCCAGCCATAGGCGGAGATCAGCGCCGCCCCCAGCGGCGCGAAGATGAATTGCCCCATGGAGCCTGAGGCCGTGGCGATGCCGAAGGCCCAGCTCCGCCGCTCAGGCGGCACGATGCGGCCCAAGGCCGCCATGACGATGGAGAAGGAGGAAAAGGCAACGCCGATGCCGACGAGAAGCCCGCCTCCCACGTTGAACATGAAGGGCGTTTCGGTGAAGGCCATCATGATGAGGCCGAAGCAGTAGATGACGGCGCCCGCCATCAGCACGCGCGCCGAGCCGTAGCGGTCGGCCAGCATGCCGGCCACCGGCGTGGCAAGGCCCCAGACGAGATTGTGCACTGCCATGGCAAAGGAGAAGATCTCGCGCGGCCAGCCATGCGCGTCAGAAATCGGCACGGTGAAGAAGCCGAAGGCCGAGCGGATGCCGAAATTGACGACGGCGACGAGGCAGCCCGCCACGATCAGCGCCGTGACGGTGTGATACCACGGGGTTGGCGTGATGCCTGATGCGCTCATGATGCCTCCATAGCGGCGGGCTTGGGCGTGCTCAAACGCGTTTTCCACATGAGAGGGCCGAACTGGGCGATGGCGACGCCCGTGATGATGAGTGCGCCGCCCAGCAGCAGCGGCCAGGTCAGGCTCTCGCCCAGCAACAGGATGCCGCCCAGCGCCGCCACCACCGGCTGCACATAGAGGAACACACCGGCGTAAGAGCTTTCCATGCGCGACAGCGCAAAGTTCCAGGCGGAGGTTGCGAGGAAGGTGCCGAAGACCACCACGAAGCCGACGGCGGTCCAGGCCGTCGCATCCATGGCGGCAAGTGTTGACGGGAACTGCGGGCCGATGAAGAAGGGCATGGGAAGCGCGGTGATGGCCATGGCGAGGCAGGCCACCGGAACCGCGCCATATTTCAGGGCGACGGGCCTGATCACCACCGTGTAGATGCCCCAGCCCATGGTGGAGAGCGTCACCAGCATCAGCCCGAAGAGTGAGACCCCGCCCGCGGGCGCAAGGCTGCTGCCCAGCATCAGCGCCGCCGTGCCGAGCATCGAGACGAAGATACCGGCGATGAGCCACGGCGTCAGCCGGTCGCCCGCGAGCAACACGGCAAAGAGCGCGATGAAGACGGGCTCGAGCCCGAAGATGAGCCCCGTCCAGCTTGCAGGCACGGTTTCCATGCCGTAGGCGGCGAGGATCTGGTAGCCGAGATTTCCCGCCAGGCTGGCGATCGCGATGCGGACCCAGTCGCGCCAGGCGATTTTCCTCACCCCGATGAACAGAACCACTACAACCGCGAGAAGCCCAGCCGGGTAGAGCCTCAGCGCCATGGCGGTCTCCGGCGAGAGCTCGGTCACCAGATAACGCATGGCGACGGGGATCAGCCCCCACATGGTGACCGCGAAGAGCACGGCGGCAAGTGCCGCGAAGCTGCCGCTGACCTTCAGCCGGCCGCCGAACTGCGCGATGGCGACACCGAGCAGGATCAGGGCGCCTCCCGTCACCATGCCGGAGGTGACCTGCTCGCGCAGGAGCACGGCGCCAGCCGCGACGCCGATGATCGGGATCAGGTAGAGGAAGGCGCCGGAGGCGGCCGCCGTCAGGCGTGCTGCTGCCCAGTTCCAGGTGATGGAGGACACCATGGTGGAGATGATGGCGATGTAGCCGAGTTCCAGCCAGCTCCGTGCCGACATGGCGGCGACCGTCTCCAGCGTTGAGGGCCGGGCCAGCATGGGCACCAGCACGGCCGAGCAAATCGCGAGCGACAGGGCGGAGATGCTGTAACTGCCGTATTTCTGGATGAGCGGCTTGCTGACCACGACATAGATTGCCCATGCCAGGCCGCTGAGGAAGATCATGGCGCAGCC
>CAIYXE010000297.1 GCA_903930095.1 uncultured Hyphomicrobiales bacterium | reverse complement strand
TGGACGGCGGCCTTCTCGATCCGCTACGGCAACCTCTTCTACAATCCCTTCCACATGCTCTCGATCGCCTTCCTCTATGGCTCGGCACTGCTCTTCGCCATGCATGGCGCAACGATCCTTGCGGTGTCACGCCTTGGCGGCGAGCGCGAGATCGAGCAGATCATCGACCGCGGCACGGCGTCTGAGCGCGCGGCCCTGTTCTGGCGCTGGACCATGGGCTTCAACGCCACGATGGAGTCGATCCACCGCTGGGCCTGGTGGTTTGCGGTGCTCTGCCCGCTGGTTGGCGGCATCGGCATCCTGCTCACCGGCACGGTGGTCGACAACTGGTACCTCTGGGCGGTCAAGCACGGCGTGGCGCCAATGTACCCAATGGACCTGACGGCCCCGGTTCTCGACCCCGCGGCGGCGCAATAGGAGTGACGGAACCATGAAACTTTCAGCCTCCGCACTCACTGCCTCCCTGCTCGGCACGGTCGTCACCATTCTGCTCGTCATCCCGATGATGCTGCAGTGGGAGCGCCCGCCGATGGACAGCCAGCAACTCGGCTTCCGCGGCCTCGGCATGGAGCAGATCACCAACCCGCGCATCGCCAGGACGCTGGAGGCCCTGAACAAGGCGCCAGTGCCCGACGATCCGGTCGAGAATGACGGCGTGCTCGTCAAGGACGACAAGGAAAACTACCAGAACGTCCAGGTGCTGGGCGATCTCGATACCGCGCAGTTCAACCGGCTGATGAACTCCATCACCACCTGGATTGCCCCGCAGGAAGGCGACAACGCCGGCTGCGCCTATTGCCACAATGTGGAGAACATGGCCTCCGACGAGATCTACACCAAGGTCGTCGCGCGCCGCATGATCCAGATGACGCGCACCATCAACACCAAGTTCGCCAGCCACGTGCAGCCAACAGGTGTCACCTGCTACACCTGCCATCGCGGCAATGCGGTGCCGGCCAATGTCTGGTCGATCAACCCCGGCCCGAAACAGGCCGGCGGCATGGCTGCCAGCCGCAACGGCCAGAACCTCGGCGGCCTCTCGGTGCCCGCCTACAGCTCGCTGCCCTATGACCCCTTCACCACGCTGCTCGCCCCCAATGCGAACATCCGCGTGGTGGCGACGACCGCCCTTCCCGGCGGCACGGGCGGCACCATCCAGGATACGGAAAAGACCTATGCGCTGATGATGCACATGTCCGACGGGCTCGGCGTCAACTGCACCTTCTGCCACAACTCCCGCCAGTTCTCGAGCTGGGAGGAAAGCCGCCCGCAGCGCGTCACCGCCTGGCACGGCATCAAGATGGTGAGCGAGGTGAACCACACCTACATGGATCCGCTGGCGCCTGTCTTCCCCGACAACCGCAAGGGTCCGCAGGGCGACGTGCTGAAGGTCAATTGCGCCACCTGCCACAACGGCATCAACAAGCCGCTCTACGGCTTCAGCATGGCCAAGGAATACCCGGAACTATCGGCGCCCAATCCATGAAGGGCGCCGGCAAAAGAGTCTTGTTGTTGACAACAACGACGGGAAACCTCCGTGCGGGTCCAGCACGAAACCTAGTCTAAGCCTGGAGGATATTCAGATGGCAGACGATCCGAACAGGGTGTGGCCCACAGGCCTCACCATCCGGGAGTCAGAGGAACTGCACAAGCACGTCATTGACGGTGCGCGTGTGTTCTTCGTGATCTCCCTTATCGCCCACTTGCTGGCGTACACGCTTACGCCCTGGCTGAAGTAGAGGAGACCTGACATGAACCAAGGAAGAATCTGGTGCGTGGTGAACCCCACCGTGGGTCTGCCGCTTTTCATTGGCGGCGTGCTCACCACTTCGTTCATCGTCCACGCCTCGGTGATGACCCACACCACCTGGCTGACGAAATATTTCGAGGGTGCCGCCGTCACCTCGGCCTCGGCCGAGACGACTGTCGCTCCGGTCGCATCCAATGTGATGAAGACCGACCAGGGCTACGTCATCACGGTGACGGTTGCCCCGGACCAGGCTGGCCAGGCAGTTCAGGTATCCTCCCTCGAGGTGCCTGCCGCTCTGCCCGACAAGCAGTAGTCCTTCCGTCGTGCTGGCAAAGATGGCGCGGTCACGGCCGCGCCACGCCTTGCCTGCGGGACGGCGTCAACGTAGCGATGGGTGCGCGGGCTTGCGTCAGGCAGTCCCAAGGGCGGCTTTACGCACCGCACACCTGTTGTTGACCGGTTATGCGCGGGACAAGACCTTGAACAGGTACAAGCGATGAACCGCCTCAGCGAAAGCATGATGAAGGCATGGATCGGGCTCGGCGCCAGATACCTGCCATTCGCAGACGCCGCCACGGCGGAAGTGCCGCTTTCGCGCCTGCTGAGGCTGTCGCTCTTCCAGGTCAGCGCGGGCATGACCCTGGTGCTGCTCGTCGGCACCCTCAACCGCGTCATGATCGTGGAACTCGGCGTTCCCGCCTCTCTCGTCGCGGTGATGCTCGCATTGCCGCTCATCTTCGCGCCCTTGCGCGCGCTCATCGGTTTCAAGTCCGACATCCATCGCTCCGAGCTTGGCTGGAAGCGGGTTCCCTTCATCTATCGCGGCAGCATGGTGCAGTTCGGCGGCCTCGCCATCATGCCCTTCGCCCTCCTCGTGCTGGCCCACCAGGGCGAGTCGGCATCGCTTCCCGCCTGGGTCGGCCAGGCCGCGGCGGGCCTCTCCTTCCTGCTCGTGGGTGCTGGCCTCCACATCACCCAGACCGTGGGCCTGGCGCTCGCCACGGACCTGACACCGCCAGAGCGCCAGCCAAATGTCGTGGGCCTCATGTATGTGGCCCTGCTCTTGGGTTCCATCGTCAGCGCGCTGCTGTTCGGATATCTGCTGGAAGATTTCACACCCGGCCGCCTCATCCAGGTGATCCAGGGTTCGGCCGTCGCCATCCTGGTGCTCAACGGCATCGCCGTCTGGAAGCAGGAGGCGCGCGGCGGCGCGCGGCCGCTGCAGCCGGGCCAGCGCGATCCCAGCTTCCAGGAGAGCTGGTCATATTTCATTTCGGGTGACAAGGCGGTCCGGCGCCTCCTCGCCGTGGGCCTCGGCACGCTGGCCTTCAGCATGCAGGACGTGATGCTGGAGCCCTATGGCGGCCAGGTGCTGGGCTTGGCCGTATCGCGGACGACACTGCTCACCGCGGCCATGGCGGGCGGCGGGCTCGTGGGCTTTTCGCTTGCCTCCTATGTGCTCAGCCGCGGCTTCGATGCCTTCCGCATGGCGGCGATCGGCGCCTGGGTCGGCGTTCCGGCCTTCATCATGATCATCGTCTCGGGCGTCATCGGCCAGCCCGCGCTCTTCGTCCTGGGCACGGTGCTGGTGGGCTTCGGCGCGGGCCTGTTCGGCCACGGCACCTTGACCGCCACCATGAACCACGCCCCCGTTGACCAGCGCGGGCTGGCGCTCGGCGCCTGGGGCGCGGTGCAGGCAACCGCCGCCGGCGCAGGCGTCGCCATGGGCGGCGTGATCCGCGATATGGTGGCAGCCTTCGCCCCTTCCGGCGTCTTCATTCCCTATGCCAGCGTCTATGCGCTGGAGGTGATCTTGCTTCTGGCGGCCATCGTAACCATGATCGGCATTTTCCGGAGTACCACCAGCCTCGGGCAAGGCACCAGAGCCCACATCAGATGAACCCGCAGTGATAACATAAAGGACGCTTGTCCAAAGGGAGCCGCCATGAGCCACGAAATCAGCAGGATGTACGCCACCGCAGAAGCCGCACGCGCCGCCGCCGCAGAGTTGGCGGAGGAAGGCTTTAACGATGTCCACATCGTCAACCCGCCCTCCAACCCGGATGCGCCGGTCTCCGCCATCGCCGCGCAGATCGCGCTGGGCCGGGTGGTGCTGTCAGACGCCAAGACCTACGCTGCGGGCGTGGCCAAGGGCGGCTCGCTGGTGACGGTGCACGCCCCCTTCGGCTCCGGCATGCTGGCCACCAGCGTGCTCGACTCGCACGGGCCCATCGCCTCCGGCATGCCGGAGCCCACGCCGGCCCGCATGTGGGATGAGGCAGCACCGCTCTCCAGCGCCCTGCAGATCGACCTTTTCTGGCGCGATCCCACCCCTGCCTCGCGGGTCATGGGCATCCAGCCGCTGACCAGCTCCGATTGCAGCCTCTCCGGCACCATCGGCATGCCCCTGCTGAGCGACAATCCCGCACCGCTCTCCTCCCTCGTCGGCATGTCCACGCTGAGCCGCAGCGGAACCCCGCTCTCCTCCCTCATCGGCATGCCCCTGCTCACCCGCAACAAGGGCGTGATGTGGTAGCCACAAACACCTCCCCTCACCTCCGCTGAGACTTATCCCTCTCCCCGCACCTCCGCTGAACCTTATCCCTCTCCCCCACCGGGGGAGAGGGCAGGGTGAGGGGGTCTGTCCACAAGCAAGACCAATAAACTGATCAACTGACACCGCCACACACAACCAACCAGCGGCGCACACGCTGCACCACCCCCTCACCCCGCCCTCTCCCCCTGCGGGGGCGAGGGGGAAACGACATAAGCAAAAACGGCCAGCCCCTGAGGCCCCACCGCTTCAAAAAGTGAAATCTTGCCCTCCTTGACGTCTCCTTCAGCGAGACATGAGGTGAGGCCCGTGCCCAGCGCCATCCAGATGCGGAGTAAAGTAACTCAAGCGAGCAGTTCAGCGCTTTCCAATGCTGGGAGATCGCGTGATCCCGTGGCGAGGCAGGCGATCTTCAGCGCGGTGGCGAAGGCCTCGACATGGGCGATCACCGCGTCTGTTCCCTCCATGGCAGGGCCCAGCAAGGAAGCCGCCTGCCCCACCAGCGTGGCGCCCAGCCGTATTGCCTTGGCCGCGTCCAGCCCATGGCGGATGCCGCCCGAAGCGATGAGCGGCAGGCCGGGGCAGGCCTGGCGCACATCGGCCAGGCAGCGCGCGGTGGGAATGCCCCAGTCGCGGAAGATTTCGCCCAGCGCGTGGCCTTGGCCGCCCGCCGCGCGGCTTCCTTCCACCGCCGCCCAGCTGGTGCCGCCAGCACCTGCCACGTCGATCGCGGCCACGCCGCAGCTGGCCAGGCGGCGGGCCACGCTGGCTGAAATACCGCTTCCCACCTCCTTGGCGATGATGGGCACGTCAAGCGCCCGCGCCAGCTGCGTGATCGCGGCTTCCACACCCGTCCAATTGCGGTCGCCCCCCTCCTGGAGGGCCTCCTGCAGCGGGTTGAGATGCAGGATCAGCGCATCCGCCCCGAGCTGGCCCACGGCGCGCCGCGCCTCCTCGAGCCCCATGCCGGCGACCAGTTGCACCGCACCGAGGTTGCCATAGATCGGGATGTCCGGCGCAATGCGGCGGAGTTCCGGCCCCAGGCCGTGCCGGTCGCTGGTGGTGAGAGAGATCCGCTGAGAGCCCACGCCCATGGCGAAGCCCATGGCCTGTGCGGCTTCGGCGATGGCGCGGTTGACGCGCTCGGCCACATCCGGCCCCCCCGTCATCGAGGAGGCGAGGAACGGCAGCCGCAGCCTGCGCCCGAGGAAGGTGGCCGAGAGGTCGATGGCGCTGAAATCCACCTCCGGCAGCGCATTGTGCATGAAGTGGATGGCGTCAAATCCGGCGGGCGCGGAATGCCGCGCCGCGCCGGACATGACGATGTCGATATGGTCACGCTTGCGGCGACCGATCTCGCTCATGCGGGGATCAGGGATGGGCCTTGAGGTAGGCGATGACGTTCGCCACGTCCTCCGGCTTCTTGAGGCCAGCGAAGGCCATCTTGGTCTTGGGCACGAAGCCCTTGGGGTCCGGCAGGTAGGCGGTGAGCGTTGCCTCGTCCCACACCACGCCTTCAGCGCCCTTGGCCAGCATGGCCTCGGAATATTTGTAGCCCTCCACGGAGGCAGCCTTGCGGCCGACCACGCCCTTCAGCGTCGGCCCGACCTTGTTCACGCCCTTCTCGACTTCATGGCAGGCCTTGCACTTGGCAAACACCTTCTCGCCTGCGGCAGCATCGCCTTCGGCATGCGCGGGCACGGCGAACAGCACGGCCGAGGCCAGCGCAGCGAGGATCAGTTTCTTGGACATCGGATTTCCCTCCCGGAAATGGAGATTCAGGACTTCACGGCTTTTTTTGAAGACACGCCACCGGCCTGTCTTGACAGCAGCAGTCTTAGGGCGAGGTCGGCAAGGTGCGCAAGCAGCGCCGCAGCGAGACAGATTGCGACAAAGAGCCATCCCGACTGCAGCAGGGCCGCGCGGAGCGCCAGCACGATCGACCCTCCCGCCAGGGCTGACGCAACGAAAGCCGCCAGCGCCAGGGTCTGGCCGCGCCGCCACAAATAGACCCCGGCGAGCAGCGTTTCGACAGCAATTGCAATGAGGATGACGTCGGCGATGCGGCCGCTGCGGATGAATTCCTCCATGGCGGATCACCCGAACGGCTTGTTCATCTGCACGATGCGGTAGTTGAGAAAGGAGGCGATCGACACCCAGATCAGGTAGGGCACCATAAGCAGCCCTGCAGCCGTGGAATAGCTGCCCAGCACGAGGATCAGCGCCAGGATCGACAGCCACAGCATCGCAACCTCGATCAGCGCCCAGTCGGGCCGCCTCATCTTGAAGAAGATGCCGCTCCACGCGATGTTGAGGATGCTGTTGATGATCAGCACGGCGAGGATGGCGGATCTGGCGCCCGCACCCTCCCCCGCCTCCCAGGCCAGCGCCGCCGAAATCGCGGCGAGGATCAGGATCACCGTCCACACAGGCCCGAAGGCCCAGTCCGGCGGCTTCCAGGAGGGCTTCTTCAGGCTGGCGTACCACTGGCCGGTCTCCGTCAGCACGCCGCCCGCCACCGCCACGATCACCGCAGCGAGGGCCGATCCGCCGAGCGTCCAGAGAAAGCCATCCGTCATGTCGGCCGGGCGATGCCAAGCAGGTGCGCCATGTCCTTCAGGAAAATCTTCACATGCGCCAGCGGGCTCTGGCGCACCAGCTTCTTCTCCGTGTAGGATTCCCAGGTCAGGCGCTGCACGTCCTTGTCGTCGCACATCTTGACGAAGCTCTCGCGCCGCTTGTCGCTCGAGTACCAGAAATACTGCATGATCCCCAGAACCCAGAACACCGTTCCGTGCTCCTTCATGAAGCGCTTGCGCGCGAGGCTGAGCTGGCGGGCGTCGCCCGTCCGGAGGAAGGCCATGGCGGCATCCGCTGCCAGCCTGCCGCCCAGCATGGCATAATAAATCCCCTCGCCCGAGGCCGGCGCCACCACGCCCGCGGCATCGCCCGCCAGCACCACGTCGCGCCCGTTGTCCCAGCGCTTCATGGGCTTCAGCGGAATGGGCGCGCCCTCGCGCCGGATCGTTTCGCCGTTGAGCCCCGCCGCCTTGCGCAGCTCCGCAACCGAGCCCTTCAGCGAAAAGCCCTTGTTGGCGCTGCCGGTGCCAACGCTCGTGGTGGACCCGTGCGGAAACACCCAGGCATAGAAGTCAGGCGACAGCGTGCCCTTGTAGTAGACATCGCAGCGGTCAGCGGCGAATTCGGCGGTGCCATGGCCGGGCGACGCCACGATCTCATGATAGGCGAAGACATAGGGCATCTTCTCCGCCCCGCGCACCGTGTCGCGCGCCACCTTGGAGAGTGCGCCGTCAGCCCCGATCACGCAGCGCGCGCGCAGGGTGGCGGGGGTTCCGTCCTTGTCCTTGTAGTGCACGGTCGCGGTGCCGTAGCCATCGCGCGAGAAGCTCTCATAGGTGCCGGTGCGGCGTTCAGCACCCGCCTCCGCCGCGCGCTCTCTCAGCCACTCGTCGAAATGCTCGCGGTCCACCATGCCGACGTAGGAGTTGGGAATCGGCATATCCACCTTGCGGTCGGAGGGCGAGATGATGCGCGCGGCGAAGACGCGCGCCACCAGAAGCTCCGGCGGAATGTCGAAGTCGCGCACGCAGCGCGGCGGAATGGCGCCGCCGCAGGGCTTGATGCGCCCTGCCCTGTCGAGCAGCGCCACATGCAATCCCGCCTTGGCGGCATCATGCGCCGCGGTGGCACCCGATGGGCCACCGCCCACCACAACGAGGTCATAGGTGATATTCTCGAGCATGCCGTCAACTCCCGCTTGCCTGATGGCGTGCAGCCAGAATGAGTGGATTGGCCGCGTCTCCAAAACCGTCCCGCCTGCCCACCGCCGCAGCGAGTGCGGCAGCCGCCAGGAACAAGACCGCCTCAACCGCGAACACCGTGGCATAAGCCATCACCGGCGAGCCGAGCATGAGGCGTGTTACGTCCACCAGCACCGTTCCGGCAAAGCCGCCGATGCCGAAGGCGATGGCCTGCGAGGCCCCGAACAGGCCCATGCGCACGCCCTCGCGTGATTGTCCGCCGCTGTTGGCCATGCTGAACATGGAGCCGATGGCGGCCACC
>CAIYXE010000296.1 GCA_903930095.1 uncultured Hyphomicrobiales bacterium | reverse complement strand
GGTTTGCCTTCAGGGGATTTCGACCCGCCCGGTCGACGATCAGCTGAAGGCCTTCCTTGAGTGGCCCATCGAGGTTGACCGGCCTTATCTCTGGAACGAAGCCGCAGATCTGAAGGTCCGGCGCGGTGGGCGGGTGGGTTCCGTCGCCGTCATCATCGCAACCAGCGCCAACAGTAACGGCGGATGTGAGGTTTTGAGGCTCGAGATTGTCACGTCGGAGGTTGGACTCATCTGGACGGCCTTCCAGCGCAAGCTGACGTAGCGCGGGCTCCGGGGCGTAAAGCTTGTCGTCTCGGATGCCAATAAGGGGATCATGGCTGCGGCAGCCGGCCATATGCAATTGCGCCACGTGAAGGCGGGGCAGGACCAAACCAATCCGCCCGCATCCTTTCGACCCCGGTGACAAATTCTCTGAATGGTTGCAGCGGGTGCAGTTCCGGTCTTGTGACCGCGCAAGCCGTTCACGCTTCTTGCTATATCGTCAGGACGCCTGTGCCTGCACTGCCTCGCACAAGCGGCGGGCCACAACGTCGAAGGCGCTGAACTGGGTTCTCAGTCGCACATAATACTCCGGGTTGGTGCGGCGGTGTTCCGCCCAGGCCTTTGATGAATAGTGCCAGGTGTTTCCGCCCGCGTTGATCTCGATGACGAAGAGACGGCCTTTCGTATCACGCAGGATGTCGATGCCAAGCAGCGGTATTGATGGAAAGCAGGCGGCAACACGCCGCGCGAGGAGCAGTATGTCTTCGTCGCCAACAAAGTCATAATCGCGGTCGGATTTCGGTGCGAAATCGGCGGTCTCGATCTCATGATCCGGTGCGTCGAGCGGCGGCGTCGGCCGACGGGATTGGAACCTCTCAAGGCTCATGACTTCGCCAAGGAACGTCGCCGCACGATGGCTCGAGGGATATTCGCCCGTGTACACGAGACGCTGGACGAGGAATCCCTTGGCGGACCAGCGTATCGGGTGGGAGGGTGGAAAGCTGTCCATCGTCAGCATTTCAGCGCGCTTGCGCCGGAAAACCGCCGTGCCGTTGTCTTGCGAGGTTAGCTTGAGATCAGCGGGCTTGAGAAGTACAAAATCCCCGAACAGGATGGGATCGAGCGTCATGCCGCAGCGGAATGGCATTGCAGGAGGATAGGGTATGTTATTCTTCCTGAAAACATCTTGCTGATCGAGTTTCTCCATCGCCTTGTTCATCAGCACCGGGCCGCGGCGGACGGTGAAGGAGAATTTCGCGAGCAGTGCAACCGTCAGCGTCGGACTATCCCACGCGCCAGTGGGCAGCCCGTCGCGATAGCTAGGCGGCATGTGATACACTGTGATGCGGGGGTCGAGCGCATTAACCTTGTCCGCGATCTCGTCAAAGTCCTTGGTATACTCAGGCCCGCGATGGATAATGATCAGGTTGCGTCTGGTCACGATAATGATGCACGTACTTGCATGTCCGCATCTTGACCCAAAGTCCCGGAACGATCAATCGGCGATCACGCCGCGCGCAGCCTTCTTGCTTTCGGGAAGCGAGCGATATGTCGTGTGTGGTCACAGGCGAAGCGCCCTACTGATTTAAGCAGCTTCTGGCGCTCTGCACTAGGCAGCGTTCGTAAAGTGGGTTCAGGATTGGGATCGCGTAGCGGCAGAGATTCTCTGGTGGCGGCCTGATGGCATCGTGGCTCACCTCGCGGGCGACCTCAACAGGTGGCATGAAGTGTCCTGCAGCAAGACTGGGGCAAACCCGACTTTGCAAACAGAAAGGGCATCGTTATTTGGCAACTTTTTCTCCGCCAACTGGGGGCCTATCCTGCAGCTACCGTGATCTTGTTTTCCAACCCCATTCTCATCTGCGGGGCTGGCGCTAAATCTCGCCAATCGGGGGCGGGCG
>CAIYXE010000295.1 GCA_903930095.1 uncultured Hyphomicrobiales bacterium | reverse complement strand
GATGCCCCAGTCCGGAATGCCAAATCGGCCGCAGGCCGTGGCGATGGCATCACGCAGTGCCGAAGCATCCCGGACGTCGGCAGACAGGGTCTGTACCCGTCCGCTGCCGTTCGTTCCGGCAGTCAGTGCCTGCTTGGCGGCTGCGAGCTTGTCCTCATCGCGGGCGATCAAGGAGACGGCTACACCGCGTCGGCAAAGGAGCTCAGCGATCGCGAGCCCTATTCCGCTGCTGCCGCCCGTTATGATGGCGTGCCCGGCCATTGACTCCGTCAAAGCCTGTCTTCGGCAAAGTCTATCAGCAAGCGCATGCCTTCTTCGTCGTGGATCTGCCGAGGCGGATGCTTGAACAGGAACGCCGAAGGCTCCCAGATTGCGCCTGCAAGCTTGCGGTCCAGTGCTATGCGGGCACAACGAATCGCCGAAAGCGCCATGGCGGCCGCGTTGGGCGAGTCCTCCACCGAAAGCCGGACTTCGATGTTCATCGGAACGCCACCCAGCAGCCGTCCTTCAAGCCGGACATAACCCACCTTCTGATCATTCAGCCAGGGCACATAGTCGGACGGCCCGATGCGAACGTCATCGGCAGGCAGGCGGTTCTCCAGTACGGTCTGCACAGCTTCCGTTTTCGACTCTCGCTTGCTGAGCAGGCGGTTGTGATCCATCATGTTGAGGAAGTCTGTGTTGCCACCCACATTGAGCTGGTAGGAACGGTCCAACGCCGCCCCGCGCATGTCGAAGAGGTGTGCAAGCGTGCGGTGAACAATTGTAGCGCCCACCTGCGCCTTGAAATCATCGCCCAGTATCGGCAGCCCGCGCTGCCTGAAGGCATCTGCCCATTTGGGGTCACTGGCGAGGAACACAGGAATTGCATTGACGAAAGCCGCCCCGGCTTCCAGCGCACATTCCGCGTAGAATTCACTGGCTTTCTGGGAACCGACGGGCAGGAAACTAATGACAACCTGCGTTCGCGCCGCTTTCAACGCGGCAACCACCTCAGCCGCCGACATTTCGGGTTCCTGACTTGGTACAAAGCTACGCTGCTGAGCCTGGTTGCCCATGAAGGCTGTCATGCCGTCGAGGCTGGGCCCTCTGCCGACCGTCACGTTGAGCTTTGGTAAGTCGCGGTGAAAAATAGCCGTGCAGTTAGGGGGTGCGAAGACCGCCTCCGTGACGTCCCGGCCCGTCTTGCGGGCGTCGATGTCGAAGGCGGCGACGATTTCGATGTCGCCCGGTACATAGCTTCCCAGTTTGGGAAAAGGCACGCCAACCGCAGATGCGCCCGCCCTGCGGCAATAGTAAATGGCCTGTATCAGCGAGCTCGCGCAATTCCCCACGCCTACAACTGCCGTGTTTATCAATTGCCTGCCCTCATAAATTGAAAACATCACCTATTTTGATTTCGTCTTTGCATATTCCTTGTGGCCGTTCAAAGAAAAAACGCCTCCTCATCCTGTTTTTGCAATGTCCGGTGTCAGACATCGGAAGGCCATCGAAACCCGCAATGCTGCGCCACCGTTTGCAGCAAACTCGCCTGCTCGGGGCGTCTTGATCTCTCTTCCTGCGTGAGGCCGTGGTTCCATAAGTGGACGCACATCGTTTCATCGTTGATCCATCTGCGCCAATCATATCCGCCGGTGCTGATGTTCTTGCGCTCATCCCACGGCAACCCGCACGACCATGACGGCGGCTGTGCCTCCGCAAGCAGGCCGTGCTGCGTGAGCAGCCAAGTAAGAAGATCGGGACCGATTACTCCCCATGCCAGATCGCTCACATGCTGCGGCCTTCCGAGCGCCTTTCTTGCCGACAGGTAGCCGCGCTTCCATGCTGGAAACCAACCAGGAACCGGGAACTCATCGAAAGCATGGGTGCGGAGGTCGTCGATCAGTGGGTGGCCCGGCCTGATCCAGATGAACCCGGCACTGATCAGCTTGTGGTCCTCCCAACCGACGAGGCAATCCCCCCTCGCTTCAGGCGCACGGAGGAAGAGCATGTCGGTATCGAACCACGCGCCCAGCGCCTTGCCGAGGATCTCATAGCGGAACCTGTCAGAGAACAGGGCCACACTCTGCGACTTGCGATGCCGGACCATCTTGTCGAGGCTGAGGACCTCCCGTCCATCAGCGATTTCAATGCCTTCGGGTATTCCCTCCACCGGATCGTAGACGAAGAGACGGACATGGCAGCCCGTCGCGGCGGCCGAGGCGAGGCAGAGTCGCTGGAGGGGGGGCAGGGTGGGGCCGATCCAGAGGGTGTTGAGATCCATGGCGAAGGGGTCCTTCAGCCGATCCGGTCGCGTGTGTCGAAGGCGAGGATGGAGCCGGAGCGGGTTGCGTGGTGGGTCGGGAAACCGGCGGCTATGCCGGGCAAGAAATCGATTGATTCAAGAGGTTCTTCGCAAAACTCCTCCTCGTCGAGCGCGGTGATGCACATCGGGCGGATGCCTTCGCCATAGTGATTGGGGCTGTCCTGCATGAGCCGGATCAACGATCCGTCAGCTTGCGCGGAGATGTAACCGGCGTTGCGGCCGGTGCCGTGAGCCTTGTTGCCGTAGACAAAACTGTTGTTGACCGGATGCGGCTGGAAGCTGCCCGACAACAAGTCGGACGCATGGTAGATTTCGAGGTGCCTGTTGGGGCAACTGCCCTGGACGGAGGTGAGCAAGTAGCAGCGGCCGCCGCGGTGGATGATCATGCTGTCGGCTGCGTCGATCCCGAACACCAGGCGCCGCACCAGCCGCCAGCGGGTTGGCCAGAGCTCGCAGACGAAGAGGTCGATGGCGCGGCGTTCATGGGTTTCGGGGATCATGTAGTGCTCGCCCTCCATTTCAAAGATGAACGGAAATGAGGCATGGCAGTCGAGCGCCACAAGATCGGGCATCAGCTCCAGCGGTGCGGTGGAAACGACCATCAGGTTGTCATCGACTTCGAGCACCGTGAGGTGGCCGCGGTCACGGGCGTAGACGAATTCTTCCACGAACACCCATGTCCTGCCATCGCGCTGCACGATGAAGGGGTCGGCGTAATAGCCCCCGTCGAGCGGCAGGGCGGCCTGGCCGCCGTGGGCAAGGTCCCGCAGCCACACCGTGAAATGGTCCTGGCGCTGGCGCCGCCAGCCATCGATCCGCGTGTCGTCCAGGATACGGAGCCTGTGATAGATCCTGTCACCCCACTTCCAGACCGCAAAGCCAAGGCGAAGGGCAGGGTCCGCCCAGAGCGGGCGGCCGTTCGGAACGAAGTTCCGCGTCGAGATCATGGGGCTGGGACTGGCCGAGCAGATGTCGATCTCCTCCATCGTCGGACTGAAGCGGCCCTCATGCGCGGCCTTGGCGAGCAGGCAGTTCAGCACGGCCTGGTCATGCTTGTGGAAAGCCGGAAAGCCCGGGGGCACGATGTGATCTTCGATCGCCGCATGGGCTGCCCAGTCGCGCAGGAGATGATTGCCCAGAGGCTGGCGCGGATCGAAGCCCACGGCGCCTGCGGCATATTCGCGGAAGTGCCGGGCCTCGGGCGGCACGCCAACAGCATCCATCACCCCCACATCGCACTTGAGGTGCAGCGGCTCCTGGCTGCGAAGCGCCCAGAAACCTTGCTTTGCAACTGATTGCAGCGCGGCATCCAGCGGCCTCCTGAAGATCGTCCCGCTATCGAACCAGAACACCGGCCCGGCATGGTCTGCATATGCGCCAAGGATCAGCGGCTTCCAGGCATAGCTGCCGCGCTCAATGGCAGCGTGCGGGGGATGGCTGGAGAATGAAAAGGT
>CAIYXE010000294.1 GCA_903930095.1 uncultured Hyphomicrobiales bacterium | reverse complement strand
TGCGGCAAGACACCCAGAGAAAAGCGCGGCAGGATTTCGCCGCCGCGCTGTTCAAGCTCGATACACCGGGAGGCGAGGATATCCGTATTTCCTCAACGCATCTTCTTGAGCAATGCCGGAAAAAGCAACCGAGCCTGATGCTTGGGCCGAGATTCTGAAACGGCAGAAAATCAGCCCAGAGCATTCAAATGGCCGGCGCAGGAGGAGAAATCGGCGAGGGCGGCAACGGGGGCGAGGCCGGGCCGAGCGGAAGTTCATCGATCTTGCTGATCATGTAAGTTTTCCTTCTGAGTAATCTGCAGGACTATCGTACGATGCAAGTGGTTGCAAAGGCAAGCCTCAATGGCGCCTGGGCGACTCACTGGCGTGCAACCGTTATGTGCTGCGGCGAACGTAGCCTTGGGTGAGATCCGCGAATTCCGAAGCGATAACACAGGCCAGCGAGGGGAAAATCAGCCATTATCTTCGCGCAAAAGTCGTTCCGACGAATGGCCGCCGCCGGTTATGCCAACCCCACTGGCTTCGCCACCTGCGCTGGCGCTTAAGCTGATCATGCTCAAGTACACAGCATGGACTACTCGTTAGGGGGGCTGATCAATGCGACAGGATTAATTTCATTAACAACGGGTTGATCTGGCCTCAACGAGTGGTCCGGTTTGAATGTGAGTGCATTGGTGGGCTCGACGACAGGGAAGCGTGGTTGGCCGAAGTTCACGAGGATGATGTGCGGCGTGCGCTGAGCCTGTGATGAGGCGGGGCAAACGCCAGCGAAGCTGATGCGCCCCGTGATCGCGAAACCACGGGGCTGACATGACCGGTTCACGGCCAGTTTAGTCTATTCGTTTAGGCTGTTCCTGCCCTTCGCCCGCCTCAGACGAGGAGTGTCTTCGCAATGGAGGCGCCCAGCGTGTATTTCGGGTCAACCATGTTGCCGAGCCGCACCTTGCCGGCCTGGGTCAGAAGCATGTAGGCCTCGATCTCGGTGAAGCCATAGTCCTGCGCCATCCAGCGCACGAGTTCGCGGTAGGCGATGCGTGCGGCGTCTTCCATGGGGCGGCCGGAGCCGATGGTCATGATGCGCTCGGCGTTCTCGAGGCGGGCCCATTTGAAGTTCCAGCCCTTGATGAGGTCCACATGAACCGTGGTGACCGTCGGGTGCTCGATCGCGACACCGCAGAGCTCGCCATCGCCCTGGGCAGCATGGCAGTCACCCAGATACAAAAGTGCGCCCGGCGCGTTGACGGGGAGATAGATGACCGCACTCGGAGCGACGTCCGGCAGGTCCATGTTGCCGCCGTAATAGTCGGGCTGCAGCGAGGTGATGGCCTCGATCTCGGGCGAGGTGCCGATGGTGCCGATGAAGGGCTCGTAGGGAAGCGTGATCTTGTCGTTCCACTTCACGCCCGTGACAGGGTCGACATGCACCTTCTTCACGATCTCAGGCAGCGGCGCGTTCAGCATCGCCGTTTCGCCGGTGCCGACGAGGCCGCCGAACTCCGGGATGAGGCAGGTGGTGCCGGCAGGCTGCGGCCCACGCGGGCGGATTTCCTTGATGTAGACGGCGAGGCAATCGCCCTTTTCCGCGCCGTTCACATAAATCGGGCCGTTCTGCGGATTGAGATAGGGGAAGTTCAGGATCTGGCTCGGCACATCCTTTTCGCTCTTGATCTGGCCTTCGAAGGCATCATGCGTCTCGACCGAGATCTCGGCACCCGGATCGACACTGAGCACGGGCTTGGCATAGGGGCCGTAGACGTAGTGATATTTGCCCTGATCGGCCTCCGTCATGCTGTAAGTCTTGGTGACCTTGCCCTTGGCGAGCCCCTTGCGCGACATGATCGAATGTTCAAGCCAACCCATTGTGTTCTCCTCGTTTCCCTTGTCACGAACCAATTAAACAGCAAGATACTTTCTGATGGTGTCGCGATCGTCCAGCTCATGCGGATTGAGCTCGGCGACGATGCGGCCCTTGTCCATCACGTAGCAGCGCTGCGCGATGGCGCGGATCAGGTCGAGGTTCTGCTCGACGAAGACGATGGTAATACCCGTCCTGCGGTTGAAGTCCACGATGATGCGGCCGATTTCCTGCACGATCGAGGGCTGGATGCCTTCTGATGGCTCATCGAGCAGGATCATCTTGGGGCCGCCGATGAGCACGCGGCCGATGGCAAGCTGCTGCTGCTGGCCGCCCGACATGGTGCCCGCACTCTGCGAAGCACGCTCCTTGAGGATCGGGAAGAGTTCGTAAACCTTGTCATAGGCGCCAGCATCGGCGCGGCCGCACATGGCCTCGCCCACCTGCAGGTTCTCCCTGACCGTCATGCGCGGGAAGACGTCACGGCCTTGCGGGACATAGCCGATGCCCAGCTTGGCGCGGCGATAGGCCTCGAGCTGGCTGATGGAGCGGCCGCCGAAGCTGATCTCGCCCGACATGGTGCCGATGAGGCCGATGAGGGTCTTCATCAGCGTCGATTTGCCAACACCGTTGCGGCCGATGACGGCGACGATCTCGCCCTCGCGCACGCTGAGGTTCACGCCCTGGAGCACTGGCTTTCCGCCGTAGCCGGCGCGCAGATCTTTCACGTCGAGGATGGTGTCAGCCATGGTGCTCACCGAGATAGATGGCGGCGACGCGCTCGTCGGCGACAATCTGGTCGATCGTGCCTTCCGCGAAGACGCGGCCGAAATGCAAAACCGTGACCCGGTGGGCAACCTGGCGCACGAAGTTCATGTCATGCTCGACGGCAAGCACCGACATGCCCTCGGCATTGAGCTGCTTGACGATCTCGCCCGTGGCATGGGTTTCCTCCGGTGACATGCCGGCGGTGGGCTCGTCCAGTAGCAGAAGCCTGGGCTTGAGGCTAATCGCCATGCCGATCTCCAGCCATTGCTTGAGGCCGTGGCTGAGGAAGCCCGCCTGCTGGCTGGCCACCGGCTCCAGCTTGAGGAAGGTGAGGACGCGGTCGACCTCGCGGTCGAGCACGGCGGGCTCCACATGATGCTGAAGCGCGATCTCGAGGTTCTGGCGCACGCTGAGGGCCGAGAAAATGCCGGGCACCTGGAACTTGACGCTCATGCCGCGGCGGATCCGCTCGAAAGGTTTGAGCGCGGTGATGTCCTGGTCGGCGAAGAAAATCTGTCCGCTTGAGGGCCGGTGCTCGCCCAGCACAAGGCGGAAGAAGGTGCTTTTGCCCGCGCCATTGGGGCCGATGAGGCAATGGATTTCGCCTGGCTTCACGGTGAAGTTGACATCAGCAGTGACGTGGAGGCCGCCGAAATGCTTGTTGAGGTTCCGTGTTTCGAGAAGCGACATGGGCCTAGTCCCCCTTCCGCCCAAAGGAACCGAGCCATGCACCCAGTGTGCCGATGAGGCCGCGTGGCGCAACGAGAACGGTAATGACCAGCAGAAGCCCCATGACCACCAGCGCATACTGGCTGCCATAGATGGTGAGAGCCTGGAACACCGACAGCACCAGCAGCGTGCCGATCAGTGTTGCCGTGAGATCTGCCCGGCCGCCGACGGCAACCCAGATGATGGGCAGTGCCGCCGCCGTGATGCCCATTGTCGAGGGCGTGATGTACTGGCCCCAGCTGGTGTAGAGAACGCCGCTAAGCCCTGCGAGCGATGAGCCGATGATGAAGGCGGCAAGCTGGTATTTGCGGATGTCGTAACCCAGCATTTCCGCGCGTTCGGGGTTTTCGCGCAGTGCCACCAGCACATTGCCGAAGCGCGAATTCACCAGGATGCGGAGGCCCAGATAGACGAGGATCACGAGCCCCAACACCACATAATAGAGGGCGACATCCGGATAGAGCTCGATATCGCCGCCGAACCACGGGATGGTGAGGCCGGGCATGCCGCTCATCCCGTTAAAGCCGTTGAGCCTCGCACTTCCCACCGCCCATTCGGGACCTGCCGTCTGCGCCATGAAGCGCTCCAGCGCCAGCGTGACTGACAGCGTGACGATGCCAAGGAAGACGCCGCTGATGCGGCCGAAGAACAGGAAGTAGCCCAGCACCGCCGCGAAGACCGCGGCAATGAGCACGGCGACCACCACCGCGGCGAGACCGAGGCCATAGGCCGCGCCGAAATTGATGGTGAGGATGCCGTAGCTGTAACCCGCGACACCGAAGAAGGCCGTCTGCCCGAAGGAGAGCGAGCCGCCATAGCCCCAGATGAGGCTGAGGCCCAGAGCCATGAAGGTCCAGGTCATGAAGTAGACGCTGTTGCCGACAGTGTAGCCGTCGCTGGTGAGCGGATAGATCACTGCCGCCAGAATGACGACGAGGAAACCGCCCCAGAAGAGTTTGCCGCGGCCCATCGTCTGTGGGCCCTCGAGGTGCTTGAAGATGCGCGCGAGTGCCATTCTCAGGTTCTGTCCTTCAGGATGAAACCGGTGATGCCCTTTGGCAGCAGCCGGATGACGATGATAACGGCGATGAGCAAGCCAATCTGCCCGAAGAGCTGGCCCTGCCAGGAGGTGAGCCCCGCCTTGATGACGGCAAGCAGTGCAGCCGCCGGTGCGGTGCCGAGGAAGACGTCTGCCCCGCCGACGACGACGGTGACAAAGGCTTCCATGATGAAGGTGGAGCCCATGGTGGGCACCAGCGTCATGGTCGGCGCATAGAGCCCGCCGGTGAGGCCAGCGAGGGCCGCGCCGATGCCGAAGGTGAGGGCATAGACGCGGCGCGTGTCGACGCCGAGCGCATTCGCCATGTTCGGCACCTGGATTGTCGCGCGGGCGAGCACGCCGAAGCGCGTCTTGTTGAAGACGAGGTAGAGCAGCACCAGCACGAGAATGGCGGCGGCGATCAGCACCAAACGGTAATAGGAATAGGACAGTCCGCCGACGCTGAAGCTGCCAAGCGGCGTTCCCACACCCTGCATGGTGGGCCCGAAGAGGATGAGGGTGCCTTGCGAGGCGATGAGGCTGACGCCCCAGGTGGCGAGGATCGAATCGAGCGGGCGGGTGTAGAGCTTCTGCACCACGAGGCGCTCAAGGATAATGCCGACGACGCCGGCGAAAAGGCTGCCGCAGAGGATGGCCAGCGGAAGCGGAACGCCCGCCCGCACGGCGAAGACCGTGACATAGGCGCCGCACATGATGAATTCGCCATGGGCGAGGTTGATTACTCCCATCATGCCGAAGATCACCGCCAGCCCGCAGGCTGCCAGCACGAGGAAGGCAAAGGCATCCCCGAACTGGTAGAGCGATGCGAACACGAAACTCAGCAATTCCATCCGCCGTTTCCCCCGCTGCGCGGCCTTGCCCCTTGTGCCGGGGCCTTGATTATTGAGCGTGGGCCCGCCCGAAGGCCGGCCCAGCCGGAAGAGAGGGGCGGCACGTGCCGCCCGCTCCCGGTGTCAAACGCCGATCAGGGCTTCGGCGGGGGATTCGAGGGCGTGTACTGCTCGCTCGGATCGTTCTTTGTCAGGTCGCAGCCGGCATCACCCAGCCAGTAGGGCTTGATGTCCGTCCACACCTTCGGGAACTCGATCTGGTGGTCCGCGGTCACGCGGGCGAGGAAGATCGTGTGCGACATGTGCTGGCTCTTCGGATCAAGGCAGACCTTGCCCGAGGGGCCGTCGAAGCAGACGTCGCCCTGGCCCAGAACCTTGAGCAGGTCGGCGCGGTTGGTGGAGCCATTGGCGCGCTCGACCAGCTGCTTGTACAGGTTCATGGCGATGTAGGAGTTCGCCGCTTCCTGGTTCACATAGGGCTCATCCGGGAACTTGGCCTTGAACTTGGCGAGGAACGCCTTGCCCTCGGGGGTGTCGACTTCCTCGATGTAGTTCGTGGTCACATACATGTCGGCGAGGCTCGGCGGCTTGAAGCGCTTGTGCTCATAGCCCTGGCCCACGTTCACCGAGGAGGCCATCGGCAGGCCCACATTGGCGGAGGCAGCCTGCTCATAGTAGGAGGCCTGTGCCGCACCCACCAGCAGCGTCACCACGAAGGAGGGCTTGGCCGTCTGGATGTTCTGGATGGTCTGCGAGAACTGCGAGACGCCGAGCGGGATGAACTCTTCACCCACCATGGTGCCGCCGTTCTCCTTCACGATGTTGCGCACCCATTCGGCCGAGATCTGGCCGAAGTTGTAGTCCGCGGCGATCGTGTAGACGTTCTTGCCGTACTTCTCCATCATCCAGGGGATGAGGGTGGAGAACTGCTGCTCCGGCACCGCACCCGTCACGATCATGTTGGCGTCGCACACGCCGCCTTCATACTGGTTGTTGTAGAAGGCCAGACCGTCGAACTGGTTGACGATCGGGCGGTAGGCCTCGCGCGAGGCCGACGAGAAGCCGGCGAAGACGACGTCTACCTTGTCCTTCTGGAGCACGCGGCGCATGAACTCCTGGTAGCGGTTATTGTCGGACTGCGTGTCATAGACCACGAGTTCGATCGGACGTCCGGCAATGCCGCCGGCGTTGTTGATTTCCTCGGCCGCGAGTTCGATCGCGTGCACCTTGCCGATGGTCGCGGCGGCGAAGTCGCCGGACTGGTCCTCGAGTACGCCGATCTTGATCGGATCGGCCGCTAGCGCCGCCGTAGCGGCCGCCGCGGCGCCGGCAAAGGCCGCCGCGCGGATCAGGTTCTGAAGCATTCTTGCCATGTCGTCACTTTCCTCCGTGTTTGGTTTTTTCAGGACTGGTCGTTCCCTGAGCCTGCACCACCTGCTCATGTGCGCCAGGGAGCGCGCGCATGAATTTTTCGCAGTAGTCCTCGACGCTGAGGCGCTGGCGCATGCTTTCTCTGCGCAGCCGGTCATAGGCTGCGTCCTCGTCGCAGTCGGCTGCCTTCATGACGGCGACGATCGCCTTCATCAGGTGGCGGCGGCCTGACCGGCGGCGCTCATGCTCCTCGATGTAGAGGGCCATGGTGCGGCGCTGCCGGAAGGCGTTGATGCCGACGAACAGCGTGGAATAGACGGAACCACCATAGATGGGCTTGCGCAGCGTGGCCGTGGCCCCCAGCCGCATGATGGCCTTGAGACGGCTCGGCGCTTCAACACCGATCAGCCCGATCACTGGAATGCGGGGGAGGCGCTCTTGCCCCAGCCCCTCGACGGTGAGATTGAGATCGGCATCGACGAACAGCACTGACTGGTCGCTGGCCAGCACCTCCTCACCGAGGCGGACCGTGCCGCCCTCGACCGCCGGATAGCTGACGCCGAGGCCGAGCTTTGCGAGGCTGGTATCAAGCTGGGTGATGTAGGCCGGCGCCTCGCTCACCACGAAGGCGCGGTAGCCGAGGAAATTCTGGATGATGCGGGGCTCGGTCATTGCACAAGCCTCAGCTTTGCCTGCTGCGGTGCCGCCGCATAACGCGGCGTGGTCTGCACGAGATAGGGATCAGGCCGCACCGGCTGGCTTGCGGCGTAGACAACGTCGAACTCGCCTGCCGCGTTGGATCGTCCGATGCGTGGCGTCAAATAAGCGTGGTTGGTCTGCCCGTCGATGTGGACAGAGCCCTGCGGCGCCTCGAGGCGCTGCAGCGCCACGGCCTGGCGCACGGCATTCACGTCATCCGTGCCCGCCTGGGCGATGGCGGCGGCGAGCAGCCGGACGGCGATGTAGGCTGCCTCGGCATCCGCCGAGACGCTGGGGCCACCCGGAAACATCTTCCGGTAAGCCGCCACGAATTGCTGGTTCGCCCGGCTCGCGATCCGCGAGAAGTAGACGCTTGAGCTGAGGTGCCCATCCATAGCATCCGGGCCGATCTCGAGGAGTTCCGGTTCCGACAGGCTGCAACTGGCGATGGGGATGGCGCTGGACTGATCGAGGCCGATATCCTTGCAAGCAGCCCGCAGATCGCGGAAAAAAGTATAGGCGCTCGTTCCGATGAGCGTGTTGAAGACGAAATCGGGGCGTGCCTCCAGAATGGCGCGGATTACCTTCTGGTGATCCGTTTCGCCAACCGCCAGGTAACGCTCTCCCAGGACCGTGCCTCCGGAGGAGGTGAGCCCCTCGCGGAGAATCCGGTTGTTCTCCCATGCCCAGATGTAGTTCGAACCCACGCAATAGGCACGCTTGCCAACGTTGTTCAGCAGATACTCGATGAGCGGAATGATATGCTGGTTTGGCGCGGCGCCGCTGTAGATGACGTTATTCGAACTCTCGAAACCTTCGTAGTGGGAAGGGTACCAGAGCAGCGCGTCGTGCTTCTCGAAATGCGGGATCACATCCTTCCGGCTGGAGGATGTATAGCAGCCAACGACATGCCGGATGCCGTGGCCGAGAAGGGCAGCACTCAGTTCAGGATAGCGGGCCGGTTCCCCGGCGGGATCGGCGGATACCGGCTCAAGGCTGATATCCAGTCCGCCCGACTGACGGATCTCCTCGAAGGCAAGCATCGCCCCATTGCGCATTGACCGGGATACGGTGCCATATGGACCGGTATCGGACAACAACACGCCAATGCGATAGCACTTCGCCGCCATGGATTCTCCCAAACTCGCGCACAGCCCCGCCGGTCTTCACCGAAGGCGCCGTTGCCAGATTTTACAAATGTGAGGATCGCGATAAAGCGGGCGCCATTGCCCTCGCTCCACGCCATTAGAATTCCGAAACCTCCGGCTTGTCAAGAAATCACTGACACTGCCGCAAACACAGGCAGTCTCTGACATGAATCTGTGCGCGGATCCGTGCCATTGCGTCCTGCTGGCTGCCTTGGGGGCGGCCAAGGGAACCGCCATTGAGGCGGTGGGTCTTGTGCTGGTCCGGTAGGGTCTGATCTGCGGTGTTCGAACGCTCCGCCCGTTTGTCGTCGCTGCCTCACCCACAGCCCCGATGAGCCTCGAATTTCCTTCTGGTCACAGATGGCATTGGCAGAAACGACCGCGCTTCCCCGGAGAAAACGCGGTCGCAAGACCTCAAGTCAGATCAGGGGCTCAGAAAACCTCAGCAATCTTGCTGGTCTGCATGTCTGCTCTCGCCTTCGGCAGGGGTGGAACCCACGGCAAGGAAACTGGAGGACATATCTCAGATACGCAGCCTATCGCTTCACACCTGATGCAATGGCATAATCGGGCCATGCTCCTGGTATGGTAAGTTTTCCTGAGCAACATCCTCAATTTGTGATTTTCGCGTTGCCAATGCGCCAGTTCGGACGGCCAAAGTTCTCCGGCCAAGCAAAGACTTCCTTGTCATTGTAATAGACGATGGCTGTCAGTCTCGGGAACTCAGGGTGTGGCGCCGCCACTGATTCTGCCCAGTTGCTGACATACTCCTCGTCGCCCTCGTAACCCAGTTCCGCCACGATGACTGGCTTGCCGAAGCCGCTGACCAGCCGGTAGCCAGGTGCGAGTGCTTCCTCAAAGGTCCGATCACCGCCAAAGTTCTTCTTGTCATAAGCCTGATAACCGAAAACCGACAATCCAATAAGATCGACATAGTCATCGCCCGGATAGTATTTCACGAGTGTCGGGTCGCCCTTCGGTGACCAGACATAACTCGCATTCGGGAGTTGCTTGCGGCATTCGGTGACAAAGCGCCGATACGCGGAGATGTAATCCTCTGGCGACCAGATAGCCCATAGGAACTTCCCGCCAAAGTCTTCCATCTCATGCGCCCAGCGAATGTTGATGGGGCTTTTCAAGTCTGCAATGGCCGAGCAGACAGTCGCGATGTTTGTGTCATATGCTCCGGCCTGTATGTCCTCCAGCAATTGCTCTGAGTTGTAATGCCAGTTGGCAGCCCACGACCAAGGCTCAACCGAAATCATGAGTGTGCGGCCCCGCTCGCGTGCGTAGGCGTCCACTGCAGGCAAGGACGACAGATCGACATCCTCCCAGGTCATGAAGATGTGCTCGATTGCAACGTCTCTCTCGCCGCTGAAGT
>CAIYXE010000293.1 GCA_903930095.1 uncultured Hyphomicrobiales bacterium | reverse complement strand
GCCGGACAGAACCACCTGCAGCACCGGGCAATCATGTGCGGCCAGCGGATCAGCACTGCCGCCGGAGGCCACCGCAAAGCTTGTGGCGTTGAGGATCACATCCGGCGCGCGCAACCCCTCATTCAGCAATTCAACCGAGGTGCGGTCCTTGAGGCTTGCGACGTAGAAGGCGCGGGTGCCGATGCCGCGCGCATGCAGCGCGCCGGCCAAAGCATCGATCGGGGCCGTCTGCGCACCTTCGAGGACCGAGCGGTAGAAGACGATGGCGGCAAGTGGTTGGCCCTCAACGGAGGTGTCGCGATAAAGGCCAGCCTTCGGCAGTTCGCGTGCCGGTGGCGGAGCCTCCGTGCCCTCGAGAAGATGCCGGCAATAGGCGAGGAAGGCTTGCGCATTCTCGGCTCCACCCGAGACGAGATAGTTCCGCAGGCGCTCGCAGTGGTGGGGAGCAAGCGTCGAGCGGCGCGTCAGGTCCGGGTCGGGCTGTGTGTCACCGGGCAGCACGCAGAGCAGGATGCCGCGTTCGCGTGCTGCGTCCGTGAGCTGATCGAGCCCATAGCTCCAGTAGGATGCGCCACCGAGGATGCGGAGCACGATGAGCTTCGCATGGGACAGGGTCTTCTCGATATAGAGATCAACTGAGAGCGGGTGCTGCAGCTGCAGCAGATTGGCAAGGCGCAGCGGGCAGGGGCACTGGTCATGCGCGCGGGCAAGCGTTGCGAGTTCGCTGTCAGCCGCAGAGAGCACCACAATGTCGGCGGGAGACTGGGCGAGATCGATGGCGTCCGCGGCGCCGTCGATCACGCCCGATGTCGTGGCGAGGAGATGCATCAGCCTCGCAGCAGGCCGGTGATGGCCTCGCGGTCCATGTGCTTCTCGCCGATCACCACCAGCTCCGTGCCGCGCCGCTCGCCCGTTTTCCACGGACGGTCGAAATAGCTGTTGAGGCGCGGGCCCACGGCCTGAACCAGAAGCCGCGCGGGCGAGCCCGTCACATCCACGAAGCCCTTGATACGGAGAATGTCATGCGCGGCAATGGTCTGCTCGATGCGCTTCAGCAAGGCCGCCTTGTCCGCCACTTCGCCAAGGCTGACGATGAAGGTTACGAAATCATCATGGTCATGCTGTTCCTCACCTTCCATTTCATGGTTGGAGAGGCGGTTCGCCATGTCGTCCTCGGCGGAAGCGCCGACGCCGAGCAGGATGGCGACATCCATCTGGCCATGCTTCGTCGGAACGAGGCGGGTGCCGCTGCGAAGCTTCGGCTTCAGATCATCGCTGACGGATGCGTGCTCATCAGCGTCCAGCAGGTCGGTCTTGTTCAGGATCACCATGTCGGCGCAGTTGAGCTGGTCCTCGAAGAGTTCCTCGATTGGGTTCTCATGGTCGAGGTTCGGGTCCGCCGCGCGCTGGGCGGCAACGGCCTCCTCGTCATCGGCGAAGCGGCCTTCGGCCAGCGCCTTGGCATCGACCACGGTGATGACGCCATCAACCGTGACGCGCGACTTGATCTCGGGCCAGTTGAAGGCGCGCACCAGCGGCTGGGGCAGGGCGAGGCCAGATGTTTCAATCACGATGTGCTGGGGCGGGTCGGCGCGGTCCAAAAGCTTCTTCATGGTGGGCACGAAATCGTCTGCCACCGTGCAGCAGATGCAGCCGTTGGCGAGTTCGATCACGTCCTCGTCCCGGCAGGCTTCAACGCCGCAGCCGCGCAGGATCTCGCCGTCGACGCCCACGTCGCCGAACTCATTGATGATGAGGGCGATGCGGCGGCCTTGCGCGTTCTCCAGCATGTTGCGGATCAGCGTCGTCTTGCCCGCACCGAGGAAGCCGGTGATGACGGTCGCGGGAATCTTCTGGCTCATGTGGCGTAGATGTCCTTTGCGGTGCGGTTGAGGGCCAGCCCGAGGAACTGGCCGATGAGGAGCCAGAATATGGCGTTGGCGCCGATGGCATTGGCGGCGAAGGCGGCTGCCAGGCCCGGCGGCACGGCGCTTTCGCCATGG
>CAIYXE010000292.1 GCA_903930095.1 uncultured Hyphomicrobiales bacterium | reverse complement strand
CGACACGGTGGTGACCAGTGAGGCAGAGCCACCCAGCCTGACGATGCCCGCGGCGATGTTCGCCGCCGATCCCCCAAGCGCGGAGGTGAAGCGCGCCGCCTCTTCCGCAAGGCAGCCGGGCGGGTCGGCATAGAGATCCATGCCGGCCCTCCCAAGCACCAGAAAGCGGTTGCTGCGCAGGCGCTCGAACATGAGCTAGGCACCCGCGCCAGGGCGGCGGCTGAAGACGGGGAACGGCGCGAGAGCCTGCACGGCTGCCAACCTCATGCTTCGGGACTGCTGTGCCACGGCGCTCTCCACCTGCTATTGACCAAGCAGACTAGTTATTGTCTATTATGTTTGCAAGCGCTTGCAACATCGGATGGGCTGGGTGTCGGACATCGGGATCGGGATCGTCGGCGGAGGCTACATGGGCAAGGCCCATGCCGTTGCGATGTCGGCTGTGGCCGCCGTCTTCGATACGGCGCTGAGACCCCGCCTCGAGATCATCTGCACCACGACGCCGGAGGGCGCAGCGGAAAAGGCCCGCCAGTTCGGATTTGCCCGCGCGACGGACGACTGGCGGCAGCTGGTGACGGACCCCAGGGTTGATGCCGTGGTGATCGCCAGCCCGCAGGACACCCACAAGGCAATCACGCTGGCGGCCTTGGCGGCCGGCAAGCATGTTTTCTGCGAGAAGCCGCTGGGCCTCGGCAGCGCTGAAAGCCGCGCCATGCTCGAGGCCGCACAGCGGAGCGGCCTTGTTCACATGACGGGCTTCAACTACATCCGCACGCCTGCCTCACAGCTGGCGCGCCGGATCATCGCCGCAGGCGAGATCGGCAAGGTCACCTGGTTCCGCGGCGAGCATACGGAGGATTTCTGCGCTGATCCGCTGCAGCCCGCCTCTTGGCGCACGCGCGGCAGGCCCAATGGCAACATGGGGGACCTGGCGCCGCACATCATCAACGCTGCCCTTGCATTGATGGGACCGGTCAGGAGCCTCTGTGCCGACATCGAAACCGTTCACCGGACCAGGCCTTCGGCGGCGGGTCCCGAGGCCGTCACCAATGATGACCAGGGCCAGATCATGTGCCGCTTCGCCAGCGGCGCCATGGGGCACCTCTTCATCAGCCGCGTCGCAACGGGCCGCAAGATGGGTTATGCCTATGAAATCTTCGGCACCGAGGGCGCCCTCCGCTTCGACCAGGAAGACCAGAACGCGCTCTGGCTCTATCGCACAAGCGATCCAAAGGGCCGGCAGGGCTTCACCAAGATCCTCTCCGGGCCCGAGCACCCAGACTACAAGGCATTCTGCCTGGGGCCAGGACATGGCACGGGCTATCAGGACCAGATCATCATCGAAGCCCGCGACTTCCTTGCAGCAATCGCCGCGGGCAAGCCGCAATGGCCCACATTCGCGGATGGCCACATGGTGAACCAGATCATCGACGCGGCCTGGACGTCACAGGAACGCCGCGGCTGGGTTGATGTCGAACCCATTGCAGGAGAACCGCAACCAGCATGAGCATCAGGATCGGAAATGCCCCCTGTTCATGGGGCGTGGAAT
>CAIYXE010000291.1 GCA_903930095.1 uncultured Hyphomicrobiales bacterium | reverse complement strand
TTCCAGACCTGCTTGTGGGTGAGCATGCGGCCTCTCCGGTTCTCTGCAAAAGTTCATATTCCTAGGAAGCTATACCTTATTCGCCGGTCATTGTCCAGATGGGGCGCTGCCACTATGGTCCTGCAGCCATGTCAATCCTTTACAAGATCCTGTCCGCCGCAGAATGGCGGGATGCCACCGCAGGGGGCGTCTTCCAAGGCTCCGCGGTGGACATCGCGGATGGTTTCATCCATCTCTCCGCCGCCCATCAGCTGCGGGAGACGGCGGCGCGTCATTTTGCCGGGCGCGAGGGGCTGGTTCTGGTGGGCTTTGCCGCGGAAACCCTCGAAAACCTCACGTGGGAGCCCTCGCGCGCGGGCGATCTCTTCCCGCATGTCTATGGACCGATCCCGGTGCGGCTTGCAGCCATGGTCCATCCGCTGCCGCTGGCCGCCGGTGGTCACGCATTTCCGCCGGAGATTCCATGAGCCTTGCAGGCCTGGCCTTTCCGCTGACCCGCCCGTTGCTCCATGCGCTGGATGCCGAGACGGCGCACGGCCTGACGATTCGCGCGCTGAAGGCGCTTCCTGGCGCTGGGCGCGGCGTTCACGACCCGCGCCTGCGCGTTGAGGCCTTCGGGCTTTCCTTTGCCAATCCGCTGGGGCTGGCGGCGGGCTTCGACAAGAATGCCGAGGTGCCGGACCAGATGCTGGCGCTGGGCTTCGGTTTCACCGAGGTGGGCACCGTGACGCCTGAGCCCCAGGCCGGAAACCCGCGGCCGCGGCTGTTCCGCCTGAGTGAGGACGAGGCGGTGATCAACCGCATGGGCTTCAACAACGAGGGCCACCAGGCCGCACGCCTGCGGCTGGAGGCGCGGGCGGCTTCGGGCGGGATCGTCGGGGTGAACATCGGCGCCAACAAGGAGTCCGCCGACAGGATCGGCGATTATGTGAAGGGCATCGCGGCCTTTTCGCATGTGGCGTCTTATTTCACCGTCAACATCTCCTCGCCGAACACGCCGGGGCTTCGCGCATTGCAGTCACGCGTGGAGTTGGAAGAGCTTCTGGCGCGGCTCAATGCGGCGCGTGCGGCGCAAGCTGCTCGGCCGCCGATGCTGCTCAAGATCGCACCCGACCTGCGCGATGACGAACTGACGGACATTGCCGCCGCCTGCGGAGGAGGCGCGGTTGACGGCATCATCGTGTCCAACACCACCCTTTCCCGCGCGGGGCTGCGCTCGCCGCTGGCGGCAGAGCAGGGCGGCCTGTCAGGCAGGCCGCTGCTCGAGCTGTCGACCCGGCAACTGGCGCGGCTTCATCTTCTCACGCGCGGCGCGATAGCACTGGTCGGGGCGGGCGGCGTTCATGACGCAGCCTCCGCGCTCCTCAAGATCCGTGCCGGGGCCAGCCTGGTGCAGCTCTATTCGGCGCTGGTCTACCGGGGGCCTGGCCTCGTCGCGGAGATCCTCTCCGGCATTCTCGCGGAGATCGGCCGAAGCGGCGGCACGCTGGCATCCTTGCGCGGCAGGGATGCCGTGGCGATCTCTCACCAGGGTGAGAGCGGCACATAGGTGCGGATGATCTTCGCCGTGGCGCCAGAGCTTTGCGCCTGGTCGAGGCCGTAATCGAGGGCGGCGCGCAGTTCGGCCGTTCCGGGGCGCACCAGGAAGGCGAGGTTGCGGCTGAAGAAGTCGAAGTCGGAATAGGTGCCGCCCAGCAGCCTGCAGCATTGCGCCGCGGCCTCGCCCGCCACCCAGTAGATGGTTTGCAGATTGTCGCCGAAGATCGCGTCGAGTTCTCCCGCCTTCAGGGCGGCGCCTGCGGCGGCGAGGCTGTCATAGGGCTTCAGGTTGGAACCGGCATAGTAGGTCTCGAGCCAGCGTGCGTGCACCGTGTCTTTCACCACGCCGATGCGGCTGCCTGAGAGCGCCTCGGGGTCTGCCTTCTGGAGCGGGTTGTCCGCTGTCACCGCGAAGCGCGCCATGATGCGGAAATAGGGCCGCGTCATCTGCGCAACCGTGAGGGTTTCGGGATCAAGGCGGGGGCCCGACACGGCCACATCCGCCTCACCCTTTTCGAGTGCGGCCAGGATGTCGCCATAGGGCCGGGCTTCCACCGTGCAGCGGAGCCGCGCCCGCTCACAGGCAGCAATGGCGAGTTCCACCGCGAGGCCCGCGGGGGCGCCTGTGTTGGAAAGGAAGCTGTAGGGCGCGAAGTCGGCATCGGCGATGAGCCTGACGGGAAGGTTCTCCGGGATCTCGGGCCGGGCAACATCCTCAACCGCCCGGAACAGGGGCGGGTCATAGGCACGCACCGTTGTTTCCTGAGAATTTACCACTTCTGGTTGTTCAACCAGGAGAAGAAACAGCCCGCAGACAGTTGCCGAGATGACCGAACGTGGTTTCATTTACCTAGCGTCAACCAGTGGGGTGCGGATGTTCGGAGCGGGTGGCCATGACGGTTTTGGGGAGGCACC
Organism: uncultured Hyphomicrobiales bacterium; assembly: GCA_903930095.1. GTDB lineage: Bacteria > Pseudomonadota > Alphaproteobacteria > Rhizobiales > Aestuariivirgaceae > Aestuariivirga. The sequence continues at coordinate 862 of CAIYXE010000291.1, read as the reverse complement.
CGCGCCACCACTCACATTAGCGGGGAGCGAGGCGGATGTCTTGCCCCGTATCGACCGCGAGACATTGTGCGGCATGCTCCGCCGCCTGCCGCAGGAGGAACTGGACGCCGCGCTGCAATCAAAGCTGCTGCCCGTGCTGAGCCTGCCGGGCATGGTGCTGCACGCCGCATGCGGGCCTGCCGCACGGGCCGAGGGGCACAGGCGTGGCTGCAAGATCGTAGGCTATGCCGAAGCACATGACCTGATCGCCGCCGCGCGCGGTGTTCACGGGCCTTATCTTCTGGCTGAGGCCACGCTCGGGCTGGCGAAGCGGATGCCACATGCCTCGGCGCGGCAGCGGCTTACCACGCCCCAGGCGGCAGGCTTGGCGGTTATCGCGCTGCTGGTCGCGGCAGGGGCCCTGCTCTTGCCGGCGGGCGCCTTCTGGCTCTCGGCCTCCACCGTGGGCGGTCTGTTCTTCCTCTCGGTTGTCGCGCTGCGCCTGCTCTGCCTCATGCCGCCGGTGCCGCGTGAGACGCCGCCCCAACCCGGCCCGATGAGCGGCGGCGCGCTTCCGGACTATTCCGTGCTGGTGCCGCTGTTCCGTGAGACGTCCGTCCTGAAGCAGCTCATGGCGGCCCTCGCGCGGCTGCGCTATCCGCCGGGCAAACTCGACATCAAGCTGATCCTCGAGGAGGAGGACGTCGGCATGCAGGCGGCGGTGGCCGCGCTGGCGCTGCCAGACCACGTCGAGGTCATCGTGGTTCCGGCGGGAAAGCCGCAGACCAAGCCCCGCGCACTGAACTATGCCTTGCCGTTCTGCCGCGGTGAACTTCTCACCATCTATGACGCCGAGGATATTCCGGAGCCCGGCCAGCTCGAG
>CAIYXE010000290.1 GCA_903930095.1 uncultured Hyphomicrobiales bacterium | reverse complement strand
CGCTCAACACCCAGAACCTCCTGCCGCATCAGCTCCTCTCACCGGCGTCTTCCGCCTCATGAATGAAAAGCTGACAGTTTACGGTGAAAACCTATGCTGCGAAGGCGGTGCCAACCGGGTGCTTACAATAGATGTGCAGCGCCGCACCGATCTCTTTCAGATACACACCGTCGTGCACAATAATCGTAGAGTTCTTTGCCCTTCGACCCATAGTGCATTCTTGCACAATTTTTGCACTCAGATCGACCAAAATATGCCGAATTATTGGGTTTTGCACTCATAAACCCGTACCGTTTGCACAAAATCACAAAGCGAGTTTCTGCTCAGTTACTCTCGGTTTTCTTGCTGTATCACTGGGAAAAATGGTGGGTGGTACAGGGATCGAACCTGTGACCCCTACCATGTCAAGGTAGTGCTCTACCGCTGAGCTAACCACCCACGTTCAACATCGGTGGCGACCCTATAGCGGGGGCGGCACCGGGGCGCAAGGCTTTCGCGCAGCAGGCCGTTGAGTTCATCCCCTCTCGCAGGCGGGCCTCTACATAAGTTACTGAATTTAATGCATTTTCTGCTTTGCAGACGATCGCCCTTGCTGTGCCGGCACCCTAGCACGTTGCGGCCAGGCGGGCACGCCTGGCCGAAAAGAACGCGCACAAGATCAGAAGCTTGGGCATGAGCGTGCCCTAAGCGGCCATCAGGCGTTCGACTTCCGCCACGAGGTCGCGCAGGTGGAAGGGCTTGGACAGCACCTTGGCATCCTTCGGCGCCTTGGAATCCGGGTGCAACGCCACCGCAGCGAAACCGGTAATGAACATGATCTTGAGCGAGGGATCGAGCTCGGAGGCACGGCGCGCCAGTTCGATGCCGTCCATCTCCGGCATGACGATGTCGGTGAGAAGCAGATCAAAGCTGGTCTGCTTGATCTCCTCGAAAGCGCTGAGGCCCTCGCCGAAGCTGGTGACCTCGTGCCCGGCCTTCTCAAGCGCCTTCACGAGGAAGTTCCGCATGTCGTCGTCGTCTTCCGCCAGCAGGATCCTTGCCATGGCCTTGCTCGTCATTGATCGCCCTTCACCCCGTTGCGACCGTCCTGTCGCCACCGGGAGCGTTCTAGTATGGCGCGGGTAAACGGCGAATGAAACTCTTGCCGTTCCGCTGGACAGGGCGGGAGGGCTCGGGAATAGTGGAGCTCACTGCAACCGAAGAACGGAAAAGCAAGCCGGTGAGATCACCTTCACTGCCTTTCGAGATCATGGCGCCCGCCGGTTGGACTGCGCCCGCGGTATTCAATTCGCCGCACAGCGGGCGGCAGTTCCCGGAAGAGTTCCTGCGCCAGTCCCGGCTGCCGCTGATGACGCTCCGCAAGTCGGAGGACTGCTTCGTGGACGAGCTGTTCCTGAGCTGCGTGGACCACGGAGCGCCCATGCTGCGGGCCCTCGCGCCGCGGAGCTTCATCGACCTCAACCGCGAGCCCTATGAACTTGACCCGCGCATGTTCTCAGGCGAATTGCCGGGCTATGCCAACACCGGCTCGCCGCGTGTGGCGGGCGGCCTTGGCACCATTCCCCGTATCGTCTCCGAGGGCGAGGACATCTATCGCGGGCGGCTGGACTTCGCGGAGGCGCGAAAGCGCATCGAGCAGATCTACATTCCCTATCACCGCACGCTCTCAGCCCTCACCAATTCCGTGCTCGCCAAGGCGGGCGAGGTGCTGCTGGTCGACTGCCATTCCATGCCCGCCAGCGCCACCGCCCACGTCGCCCCGCCCGGCACGGGCATGGTGGACGTGGTGCTGGGCGACCGCTTCGGGTCATCATGCGCGGAAGACATTTCGGCCTTCGTCGAGGAGAGACTGCAGCGCCATGGGCTGAAGGTGCTGCGCAACAAGCCCTATGCCGGGGGCTTCATCACCCAGAACCACGGCGCGCCGCACCGCGGCCAGCATGCGCTGCAGATCGAGATCAACCGCAGCCTCTACATGAATGAGACGACGCTTGAGAAGACCGCCGGTTTCATTCCGTTGCGGAATCTCCTGGAGGACGTGGTGAAGGCACTCCTCCCATGGCTCGAGGAGCGTTTCTCGCCGCGGCAGCTCGCGGCGGAGTGAGCTGCAAGCCTTCTCCGCATGAAGTCAGACCATTCCTGCAACGGCCAATAAAAAAGGGCCGCAGGTTTGCACCGCGCGGCCCAAGTCTAGGGAGGAAACGCCCAGGAAGGGCAGCGAGACATCTCTGTCCCGCGGGGTCGATATGGCAGTGCGAAATGACAGTTTCAAGAGGGAGAAGGCAAAATGTTGCACAATTGGTCAAATTCTTCAGCCCTCGCGATGGTGAACCGCTTCTAACCATCTGTATTTGATGTACTTCCTTCACTCTCATGAAGCCATTCGCCAGGCGCATATCGAGGAGCGTATTGTTGCAACGCAACATAACTCAGACCTTGAGAGGCGCAAGTCCCTCACCTAGGACGGTACTCATCAATGGAGGACGCGCGCGCGATGACCACCCCGGACTGGGCCGAACTCACCCGATTCGCCATCGCCCTCGCCGGCGCCTCCGCGAAGGCGATCCTCCCCCATTTCCGGCAGAACATCGCCGTGGAGGTGAAGGATGGGCCGGTCTGGGACCCGGTGACTGAGGGCGACAGGGCCGGCGAACGCATCATCCGTTCCATGATCGAGGAGCGCTATCCCGATCACGGCATTCTCGGCGAGGAATATGGGCTGAAGGAAGCCCGCTCGCCCTTCACCTGGGTTCTAGACCCCGTCGACGGCACACGCGCCTTCGTCTGCGGCATGCCCACCTGGGCAACCCTCATCGGGCTGAGCTTCGAGGGAAAGCCGGTGCTTGGCCTGATGAACCAGCCGGTGGTGGGCGACATGTTCTACGGCAACCCGCTGGGCGCCTGGCATGACTACCGCGGGCTCACCACCCCCATTTCCACGCGAAAGGGCATTCCGCTCGGCCGGGCGGCAATCGGCACCACCGCGCCCGAGCTCTACCGCAGCGCCGAGAACCAGCGCCGCTTCCAGGCGCTGAGGGCCAAGGCGCAGCTCACCCGCTATGGTGGGGATTCCTACTTTTTCTGCATGATGGCGGCAGGCCACCTGGACATCGCCATGGACTGCGGTCTCCAGCCCTATGACATCACGCCGCTGCTCCCCATCGTGACGGGAGCCGGCGGCGTTGCGGCGGAGTGGACGGGGGGCGACATGGCCAAGGGCGGCAATGTGATCACCGCGGGATCGCCCGCCCTCCTGGAGGAGGCGCTGGCGGTCATGACGTCCTGACCGCCAGCAGACGCGTTTACTGCATCGCGAGCTTGAGGCAGGCAGCTGCCGCCTCAGCGGCGGGCCGCGCATCACCGCGCGAGACCTGGCCGGCCTTCACCAGCGACTTGGTTGAGGCGGTCAGCACGCCCTTGAGGTCAGCACCCGGCCCAACCTGCGGAAGCGTGGCGTTGAAGATCAGCGCGGCGTTGGGATCGAGCCCGGCCGCACAGCTCTGTGCTTCGGCCTGACCGGCAAGGGCGGGAGCGGCACTGAGGGCCAAGAGGCCCAGGGCGATCGTGAGACGCATTCTTGTAATCCTTTGCAAAATTGTAATCCTTTGTATCATGAGTGGTTTTCAAATGGAAAAAGCCGCCAGCATGGGCGGCCTTCGGGTCAGTCGTCGCGGTAGACGCGCTCGCGCCGTTCATGGCGCTCCTGCGCTTCGATCGAGAGCGTGGCGATCGGCCGGGCATCCAGCCGCTTGAGGCTGATCGGCTCACCCGTCTCCTCGCAGTAGCCGTAGGACCCGTCATCGATGCGCTTCAGCGCCGCATCGATTTTCGAGATCAGCTTGCGTTGCCGGTCGCGGGTTCTGAGTTCCAGCGAACGGTCGGTCTCGGAGGAGGCGCGGTCGGCGAGGTCGGGCAGAACATGGTTCTCGTCCTGCAGGTGCGCGATGGTTTCCTTGCTTTCCTTGAGGATCTCGTCCTTCCAGACCAGGAGCTTGCTCCGGAAGTATTCGCGCTGCCGGTCGTTCATGAACGGCTCGTCATCACTGGGCTTGTAGTATTCGTCGACTTCAGCAGCCATTTCGAACTCTCTGTAACCCCTGTTGGCGCGGGCTTATAGCGGCAGGCAGCTGCTTCCACAATAGCCGGGATTGACCACTGCCAGACGATCAACACCCATGCTATCACCCTGATTCTGCAACGTTTTCGTGACGCATGCGACAAGCGCCGGGGAATCTGGCACAGAGACCACAGGCAACAGGGGACCATCCATGCGATTTGAAGGAACGGCGGGCTATGTCGCCACCGGCGACCTCAAGACGGCGGTGAACGCGGCCATTGTGCTCGAGCGCCCGCTCCTCGTGAAGGGCGAGCCCGGCACCGGCAAGACGGTGCTGGCGCGCGAGATCGCCGCGGCCATCGGCGCGCCCATCATCGAATGGCACATCAAGTCGACGACCAAGGCGCAACAGGGACTCTACGAATATGACGCGGTGGCGCGGCTTCGCGATTCGCAGCTGGGCGAGAAGCGCGTGCACGACATCTCGCACTACATCCGCCGCGGCAAGCTGTGGGAGGCCTTCACCGCGCCCGAACGCCCCGTTCTGCTGATCGATGAAATCGACAAGGCCGACATCGAGTTTCCCAACGACCTCCTGCAGGAGTTGGACCGCATGGAGTTCTTCGTCTACGAGACGGGCGAGACGGTGAGGGCGGAGCGCCGCCCCATCGTGATCATCACCTCCAACAACGAGAAGGAACTGCCCGACGCCTTCCTGCGCCGCTGCTTCTTCCACTACATCAGGTTTCCGGATGCCGAAACGATGCAGACCATCGTCGACGTGCACTTTCCCGGCATCAAGAAGCGCCTCGTCTCGGAGGCGCTCAACATCTTCTTCGAGCTGCGCGAGGTGCCGGGACTCAAGAAGAAGCCCTCGACGTCGGAGTTGCTCGACTGGCTGAAGCTGCTCCTCAACGAGGACATCGAACCCGAGACCCTGCGCGAGCGCGACCCCAGGAAGGTGATCCCGCCGCTTCACGGCGCACTCCTCAAGAACGAGCAGGACGTGATGCTGTTCGAGCGCTTGGCCTTCATGGCCAGGCGCGAGGGGCGGTAAGGGCCCCGCCTCAACGATCGTTCCGGCTCATCCACTTCAGTGCATGGGGCACGAACCAGGCGTTGCCGCGATACCAGAATTTTGCGGGCGGCTCCGTGTCGAAGACGCTCTCCCCGCCCTTCTCACCGAGTATCCGCCGCGCGATCTTCTTGCCGAACAGCGTTCCCATGGGCACGCCCGCGAAGCAGTAGCCGCTGCCATAGTGCACGCCCTCATGGCAGCCGATGCGCGGGGTGATATCGAAGGTGCCGCCGCATTTGCCTGTCCACACATGGTCGAAGTG
>CAIYXE010000289.1 GCA_903930095.1 uncultured Hyphomicrobiales bacterium | reverse complement strand
GCCCCACGTCTTCCCGGCGAATGCGCCACGCGCCACTATAAGGTCGCTGTGGTGCAGGCAGATGGCAGGTGGGATCTCGAGGAATACGGGAACATAGGCGATGACGGCGATCCTTTCCCGGGCGCCAAGGGCGTCACCAGCCTCAACGACGATACGAACCCGTCTGTCCGGCTTTACTCCGGCGCACGATCCGGCATCAGCATCACCGCGATCACGCAGTCCGGCAAGAATATTTCGGCGCTCATGGCGCAGGAATCATACTTCGACCTTCGCTACTCGAAAGTCGGAACGGGCAGAGGGGACATCGCCTTGTCCCCTTCTGGCACACCGCCGGAATGCGCAGCCACCTCGTGCACCGTGCAGTACAAGGAGGTGGTGCAAGTCACTCTCACCGCCACTCCGGCGCCGGGTTCTGACTTCAAGGGCTGGTCGGGCGCAGATTGCAGCGGCATGGGCAGCTGTACGGTGACCATGTCATCCGATCAGCAAGTCACCGCAACATTCGAAGAAAGAAATCCCTTCAAACTCTTTTCGGGCGCGTATGGATCTGGCGAGGGCAGGGTCACCATGTCTCCCGCAGGGGCGAGCAGTACGTGTGATGAGAGCAAAATCTGCGAGACCCTTTTTGGGGATGGAACGATTGTCACGCTCACCGCCGAACCCGCCGCAGGCTCTGTATTCGCGGGGTGGACGCAGTACAGCTTCACAGGGGATGAAACGGAACTGGGGCCAGTCTGCAGCGAGACCAACATCTGCACAGTGACCATGTCCACCGACAGGTACGTCAACGCGAGATTCGAAAAATTGGAAAATCAAGAATCCCTCTCCATCCTGTCAGGCGGAAGTGGCGTGGGCACCATTACACGTTCTCCGCTCGGGTCAGACGGAGGGTGCTCCACCGGCCCCAGCGCTTGCCAGGTCCAATACGAGAGGGGAACGGTGGTGACGCTCACCGCCCGTTCCCAGGCAGGCTCCTTCTTCGCGGGCTGGTCGGGTGCGGGCTGCAGCGGCACGGGCAGCTGTACGGTGACCATGTCATCCAGCCAGCAGGTGACCGCAACATTTGAAGCGGAAGAGCTCTTCACGCTCTTCTCGACTGAATATGGATCTGGCGAGGGCAGGGTGATCATATCCCCGCCGGGGGTGAACAGTACCTGTAGTGACAGCCAGTTTTGCGAGACCCGCTTTCAGAAAGGAACGACTGTCACGCTCACTGCTGAACCCGCCGCGGGTTCGGTGTTTGCGCGTTGGCTTCAGATGAACTGGACGGGGGATAAGTGGGAAGAGGGGCCGGTCTGTAGCGAGACGAACACCTGCACGGTGACCATGTCCACCGTCATGCATGTCTTCGCGACTTTCGAAAAAGCGAAACCCAAGCTCTTCAGCCTCACCCTCCAGAAGGACGGAACTGGCGGGGGCGCCATCGCCCGTTCTCCGCTCGGATCAGACGAAGGGTGCTCCACCGGCTCCAGCGCTTGCCAGGTTCAATACGAAGAAGGAGCGACCGTTACGCTTACGGCTACTGCCTCTGCAGGATCCGTCTTCGCGGGATGGTCGGGCACGGGTGGCTGCTCCGGAACCGGGGCCTGCACCTTGACCATGTCCGCAGCCAGGTCAGTGACGGCGACGTTCAATGCCTTGCGCACCTTTGCGCTTACTTACCGCAAGACGGGAACGGGTTCCGGCACGGTCACCTTCTCGCCCCCGGGCTCGCTGGCGAACTGCACCGCGAACTGCACCAACAGCTTCGCATCCGGCACGGTGGTGACAGTGACGGCGGCGGCGGAGGCAGGTTCGGCATTCGCGGGCTGGTCGGGAATCCGCGGCTGCTCAGGAACCAGGCCCTGTAACGTGACGATGACCAGAGCAATGTCATTGAAGGCGAGCTTCAGGAAACTTCCCATCTACGCCCTGAGCTATACCAAGGCCGGCAAGGGAGCAGGCACGGTTGCCTTCTCGCCTGCCGGACAGGTCGCGAACTGCGCGGGGAAATGCACGAACCGTTACGTGTCGGGCACGGTCGTTACGCTCACAGCCACGCCCCAGCCCGGATCGGCATTCCTCGGATGGTCAGGCAACCGCAACTGTTCCGGAACCGCTCCCTGCACCCTGACCTTGTCGCGGGCCCAGTCCGTGAGGGCGACCTTCTCTCCTGTGCGTGCGTCTGCCTGCACGGGGGCTGGCTGTGCAGCGGCGAACGGACTCGAGGTGCGCCCTAACTAGGGCAACCTGCGGCCACGCCGGTCCCGTCCGCGTTCAGATCGCCCACTCGCCCTTGCGCATGAGCGGTTCGGCGCGGCCATCGGCGAGGATGCCGTCAACATCCAGTTCGCCGGAGCCGATCATCCAGTCCACGTGGACGAGGCTGGCGTTGGCGCCCAGTGCGGCCAGTTCTTCTTTCGAGCGCTTGGAGCCGTCGCGGATGTTCTCGGTATAGGACTGGCCGACCGCGATGTGGCTTGCTGCATTTTCGTCGAACAGCGTGTTGTTGAAGATGATGCCGCTCTTCGAGATCGGTGAGGAGTGCGGGACGAGCGCCACTTCGCCGAGCCGTGCGGCACCTTCATCCGTGGAAATCAGGCTGCGGAACGCATCCTCGCCCTTTTCCGCCGACATTTCGACGATGCGGCCACGCTCGAAGCGTACGCGGATGCCGTCGATGAGCGAGCCCTGGTGGGAGAGGGGCTTCGAAGAGCACACGATGCCATCCACCATGTCCTTGTGGGGCGCGGTGAAGACTTCCTCCGTCGGTATGTTGGCGTTGCAGAACACGCCGTTCAGCGCCATGCCGCCGCCGCCCTTCCAGAAGTGATCCTCCGCGAGGCCCAGCATGAGGTCGACTCCGGGGCCGGTATACTTGAGCGCCCGGTAACGCCGCTCGTTCAGGAAGTCGGTGCGGCGGCGCAAGTTTGCGTTGTGCGCTTCCCACACTGCGATCGGGTCCGGCTGGTCGGCCTTGGTGCACGCGAAGATGGCTTGCCAGAGCCGGTCCAGTGCTTCCTCTGCCGGCAGATCCGGAAAGACGGATTTTGCCCAGGCGGGCGTTGCCGCCGCGATCACGCACCAGTTGATGGCAAATCCGGTGATGAGTTCCAGTGCGGGCCGG
>CAIYXE010000288.1 GCA_903930095.1 uncultured Hyphomicrobiales bacterium | reverse complement strand
TATCCTCCCTGTGTTGCTTCATTGCCGGATTCTGCCGGCGCGCGGGTCCATTAAGTAACCAGCTCGTTACGACGTTATCGTTTTGGCGTCTTGTCTGCAACGGGGATTTGCTGCCGCTCCCGCCGGTGGCGGGAAGGAACCGGTGCGTCAGATCTCCGCGGCTACTCCCCAGCCCGAAAGCACCGCATGGTGCTGGCGGCGGAGGAGATTCCGAAGTTCGGCCATCTCCATTGCCTCTGTCTTCACGAAGACGATGAAATTCATATTGGTGTTGTTGAAAATCACCTCGCCGAGATTGGCGGGGTCAGCCTCCAGGCTGAGCAGTCCCAGGGCCTGCAGTTTTTGCAGTAACTCGCAGGTCTGGCGAGCCAGCGCCAGATCAAGGGCGGCATAGGTCTCGCCAAAGGGGCTCATGGGCTGGGTGGTTGAGATCGCCATGGCCTGCCGCCACATCTCTTTCGAGAGGTAGTGAAGGGAATGTTCCACATAGCCACCAACCAGGGCATCGACGGCATCCTCCACACCTGGGGGCGGATCAGTGATCACATCCTCACCCGCCCTCAGCACCTCCTCCACCTCGAGGGAGACGATGGCGACGAGCAGGTCCCCCTTGTTGCGGTAGTAGTTGTAGATCGTGCCGATGGCCACTTCCGCAGCCGCGGCGATCGCCTCCATCTTGACGTCTTCATAACCCTGCTCGCGGAAAAGCCGGCTCGCCGCCTCGATGATGCGGTCGTGCCGATGAGCTTTCTGCTTCTCCCGGAGGCCTGACATTGCATCAGTGTGCCGGAATTTTAGAATTGACTCAACTTTGTAATTGGTTCAATTTTTCACCAAACAGGGAGAAACGCACGATGCACAACCGTCTCACGCGCCGTCTCTTCGGCGCATCGCTCGCTTGCATGGCCCTCATCGGGTCTTACGCAGCAGCCTCTGCCGCGGACCTCAATGCTCTGGTCTGGTGCGACCATGCCGATCCCAACCTGCTGAAGCCCTTTGAGGATGCAAATGGCATCAAGGTGAATGTGAAGGAGTTCGAGGGCACGGGTGCCGGCCTCGCCCTCGTCGAGCAATCGCAGCCCGGCGACTGGGACGTGATGGTGATCGACACGGTGGACGTGCGCCGCGGCGTGGAGCGTGGCCTGTTCGAACCGCTTCCAGAAGACAAGCTGCCCGTCGCCGACATCTTCCCGGAGGTGCTGATGGACCAGCATTCCAAGATCGACGGCCAGCGCTACGGAATCACGGAAAAATTCGGCTACAACACCATCGGCTTCAACAAGTCGAAGGTCGATGCGGCGGACATGGACTCGCTCTCCGTCCTCACCAGCGACAAGTACAAGGGCCGCATCGCGATCTATGATTATTACCTGCCGGTGATGGGCCTTGCCGCCATGGCAATCGGCAAGAAGACCTCCGAGTTGACGGAGGCCGACCTTCCGGCAATCAAGGACGTCCTGCTCAAGATGAAGGCCAATGCCAAGGCGGTGACGGACGTGGTCGCCAGCCAGACGGCGCTTGCCACAGGCGAAGCTGATATCCTGGTCGGCGGCGGCGAGTGGGTGACGGCCGGCATCGCCAAGGAGAACCCGGACCTCGACTTCTCGATCCCCAAGGAAGGGGCCGTGCTCTGGTCGCAGTCGCTCGCCATGTTCAAGGACTCCAAGAACAAGGAGATGGCGCTGAAGTTCATCCAGTACATCCTGAGCCCCGAAGGCCAGGCACGGCTTGCCACCTCCTCCTGCTATTGGGGCATGCCAGCCAGCAAGACCGCAGCCCTCACAGACGAGCAAAAGAAGATTCTGCGCTTTGACGAACAGGCCGGCTTCCTGACGCGTGCACAAGGATACCCCGCCCCGTCGGAGGACCTCGACAAGAAGATGCAGGACGTCTGGACTGAAATGATCCAGGCGCAGTGAGCGCATTCTCCGCAACACGCATCGGCTGGGCCAGCGTCACACCGGCATTGCTGTGGACGCTGGTCTTCTTCGTCGTGCCCTTTGTCGCCATGGGCGTCATGAGCCTCCAGCCCAAGGGCGCGGCTGGCATAAGCCTTGCCAACTACACGCAGTTTTTCTCCAATCCGAGCTACTGGCGGGCACTTACCAATTCACTTGAGGTAACGCTCCTCGTCACACTGCTCTCCGTGCTGCTTGCCTATCCCTTTGCCTGGATCCTCGCCTTCATCGTGCCGGAGCGCTGGCAGCGGCTGGCGCTGATGCTGGCCGTTCTGCCCTTCTGGACCTCCTATGTGGTGCGTTCCTACTCCTGGCTGCTCGTGCTGGCCGAGAAGGGCGTGGTCAATTCCACCATGGTCAATCTCGGTCTCATCGCAGAGCCCCTCCAGATCGCCAATACACGCGCTGCAACCGTGGTGGGCTTCGTGCATTTCTTCGTGATGCTGTTGACTCTCACCATTTATGCCAATCTCAAGCAGCTTTCCCCGAACTACCGCAAGGCGGCTGCTGATCTCGGTGCCTCCGGCGTCCAGACTTTCATCCATGTGATCCTGCCGCTGACGCTGCCCGGCATCATGGTGGGTGCCTTCCTCACCTTCGTTCTGGCCATCGGCGACTATATCACGCCGCAGATTCTGGGCGGCAACAACGAGCTTCTCATGCCGCAGCTCATCATGATGCAGATCGGGCGGCGCGGCGATTTCAGCTCGGCCTCGGCCCTGTCGCTGATCCTCATGGCCGTCGTCACTCTTGCCTATTTCGCCTGCGCGCCCTGGCTCAAGCTCGAGAGGGCATGATGATGCGGCCACTCGCCATCCTCTATGCCGCTTTGCTCTATGGCTTCATCTTCCTGCCCGTGGCGGTGCTGGTGCTGTTCTCGTTCCAGGGCACGCTGTTTCCAATTCCGCCCTTCAACGGACCGAGCCTGCGCTGGTATGCGGCAGTGCTGAGTGATGCAAGGCTCACCTCGGGCCTTGTCAATTCCATTCTCGTCGCAGTCGTCACATCGGCAATCGCCACGCTTCTGGGCTTTCTTGCCGCCTGGGCCCTTGCGCGCTTTCATTTGCCCGCCTCCGCGCTTATGCGGGGCCTCATCACGCTGCCGCTCACCGTCAGCTATCTCATCATCGGAATGGGGCTCCTGATCTTCTTCAACTGGATCGGTATCCCGAAATCGCTTATCGCGGCGGGGATCGGGCATGTGGTGATCAATCTGCCGCTTTGCTTCGCCATCATCTATAGCCAGATGGGCGAGCATCAAGCCAATATCGAGCGCGCAGCGCGCGACCTTGGTGCTTCCGAAGTCAGGGTACTGCTGCTGGTCACCGCCCCCATGATGTGGCCTGCCCTGTTCGCGAGCTTCTTCCTCTCAATGACCTTCTCATGGGACGAATTCCTGATTGCCTTCCTGCTCACCCGCTTCGACACCACGCTCCCCGTCGAGATATGGAATCTGCTGCGCGCAGGGCTCAATCCCAAGACCAATGCAGTGGGGTCGCTGGTCTTCGGCGTGTCCATCATCCTCGCCATCATCTTCGAAGTCGTCGCCTTCAGGAGGCGCCCTACATGACCGCCCTGGTTTCCATTGAAAACGTGTCT
>CAIYXE010000287.1 GCA_903930095.1 uncultured Hyphomicrobiales bacterium | reverse complement strand
GAAGACGGCGGCCTTGATGAGGCCGGAGGTCACGTCGCCGATCTCCAGGAAGTCCACCGTATTGCGGATATAGGCATAGGAATTGAAGCCGAGTGAGCGCGTGCCCACGATGTAGCCGCCCATGATGCCGATGGTGTCGCCGACGGCTACGAGCAGCGGCAGTGACACGACCGCGGCGATGATCCGCGGACCCACGAGATATTTGAACGGGTTGGTGGCCAGTGTCACCAGCGCGTCGATCTGCTCGGTCACCCGCATGGTGCCGAGTTCGGCGGCAATCGAGGCGCCCACGCGCCCCGCCACCATGAGGCCCGCCAGAACCGGGCCCAGCTCGCGTGTGATGCCCAGCGCCACGATCGAGGCGACCAGGCTTTCCGCATTGAAGCGTGAGGAGCCGAGATAGATCTGCAGCGCCAGCGCGCCGCCGGTGAAAAAGGCGGTGAGGCCCACGACCGGCAGCGAGAAATAGCCGATCCGCAGCATCTGCTCGAGAATCTGGCGCGGGAATAATTTCGGCGTGAGGCCTTGCAGCAGCACATCCTTGAGGAACAGCGTCACGCGGCCGATTTCTTCCAGCAGCGCCAGCGTGGCACGGCCGATATGGGCGAGAATGTTCAAGCGCTGCCGTCCGATTCGAGGCCTGTGTAGAAGAGTGCATAGCGGCTGCCGAGCCTTGTGAGCAACTCATAGGATATGGTGCCCGCCCAGGAGGCTGCCTCGTCGATGGCGATGTTGCGGCCAAGGATCTCGGCCCTGGTCCCCCGCGCCACCGCTCCGGGCGGAAGCCCGGTCACGTCGATCGCCATCATGTCCATGGATACCCGCCCGATAACCGGGCAGCGCTTCCCGCTGATGAAAACCTGGGCAGGCCCTTCCTGCGCGCGGGAAGAGAGGGCACGCGGCACGCCGTCCTTGTAGCCTGCACCGAGGATGGCGATTCGGCCCGGCCTCTGGGCCTCCCATGTGGCGCCATAGCCCACCGAATCGCCCGGGCCGATGTCCCGCAACTGCATCACGGAACCTTCCAGAATGGCTACTGCATGCATCGGATTCGCTACTTTTTGCGTCGGATTTCCACCATACAGCGCGATGCCGGGGCGTACGAGGTCATGGGTGAAGCCCTCGCCCAGGAAGATGCCGCTCGAGTTGGCAAGGCTCCCCGGAACGCCCGGAAGCTGCGCCCGCACCGCCTGGAAGGCCTCCGCCTGGCGCCGGTTCATCGGGTGTCCGGCGTCATCGGCGCAGGCGAGGTGGCTCATCAGCAGGGTCACGTTGAGGCCTTCCATGGTGAACCGGTCACCCAGCAGGGCGGCGAATTCCGCCATGGAAAACCCCAGCCGGTTGATGCCCGTGTCAACGTGGAGGGCGCAGGGAAGCTTTCTCCCATAGGCTCGCCCGAAGCTCGCCCATTCCTGCGCCTCGGTGAAAGAAATCAAGGCCGGACAAAGGTTTAGCTTGGCATAGAATTCAGCTTGCCCGGCAAACAGCCCGTCTAGCACATAGATCGTGGCATCCGGCAGGATGGCGCGAAGCTCCTCACCCTCCTTGGGCCGCGCCACGAAATAGCTCCGGCAGCCGGCCTCCCACAGGCAGCGCGCCACGGGGGCGATCCCCAGCCCATAGGCGTTGCCCTTCACCGCCGCCCCGCACGCGGCCGTGCCGGCCCGGGCGTTGAGCGTCCGCCAGTTCTCCTTCAGCGCCACCAGGTCAATGGTCAGCACGGCTCCAGCAAGGTCTTCCGGCGTCGGCGTCATCCAGCGTCGTCCTTTCTCCCCCGGCCATAAGGTGCCCGGAGCCCCCGATCAAGTGCGGCACGCCGAAAGTGTCACAGGCATTATCAGGAGGAGCGAAAGAGGAGCGAAATTGCTCGCATGAAAAGGATTTCATATTTTGCAACCCAGTGAAGGTGGAGGCCATTCGGTCTCGCCACTTAACGTAGGAGAAAGTCAGATGGATGGGACCGCAGCTGTGCTCGAGGGCGGCTCGGCAGCAGGACGGAATTCCGGTGCTGCGGATGACAGGTCATCTGCCAAGTGTGACCTCAAGGAACTGCGCAGCGTGTTACGGGCAGTCCGCAAGGTGGCCCAGGGTGATGGCAGCTCGCTCTGGCAACCGGTCCGCCTCGGCGGGCCCAGCCGCTACGATCATTATGAGCAGGTTCTTTTCAATGCCTTCAAGGCCCAGATGCCTGGATCCATCAAGCGTTTGAAGGCATCGAAACCGATTGCAGTGCGGACCCGCAAGATCGTTGCCGCCATGCTTGT
Organism: uncultured Hyphomicrobiales bacterium; assembly: GCA_903930095.1. Lineage (GTDB taxonomy): Bacteria > Pseudomonadota > Alphaproteobacteria > Rhizobiales > Aestuariivirgaceae > Aestuariivirga. The sequence goes on along the minus strand of CAIYXE010000287.1, from coordinate 10,086 downwards.
GCTCAGCAAGTTCGATCCCGAGAAGACCGCCGGCTGATCAGCCGGCGCCGCCACGCCGCGCAAGTTGCGGCAGGCTGTCCAGCAGGCTGAAGGGCAGGAGGTAGGGGGCCGCCGCCTCTGCCGGTGCGCTGACCGACTGCCGCACTTCCTCTGGAATGCTCGGATCCGTGAGCGGCAGGATGCAGGCCTCCGAGATCACGCGCCGCAGGATCGATGGCGCCCCGCGGTATTCGAGCGTCACGTGGACGGCCATGGGCCGTCCCGACGGTTCCATCACCAGCGCCAAGCCGCTCTGGAAATCCGTGCTCAACGCCCCTTCGACGCCGATCGAGACGAGGCTCATTTCCCCCAGACCCTTGCGGTTCGTCGCCAGAAGATATTTGGCCTTGTCCGATTCGAGCACGATGCCGTCGTGCCGGTCGGACAGGTGGTAGCGCTGGCGGGATCCGGGATTGCGGAACTTGGTGAAGCGGCTGAACACCGTCAACCCGCCCTTGTGATGTATGAGAAGCGCCGCGCGGATGCATTTTCCCGGTTCCCGCGGCCATGGCGTGAAATAGTGGTAGCAGCCCGGCCGGAGCGTGCTGTTGCGCATCCTGAGAAGCGCGGAGGCCATTTCTTCTGGAACTCCGCCGGGTGGCGTATTGTCGGCCCTCTGCTGGGGCTGAAACAGACTCTCCGGGACAACCGCGAAGAAACCGCAGATTTTCTCCAGCGCAGGCCCGTTGGGCAGGGTCGACCCGGCAAGATACTTGTTGAACTGCTGGCGGTTCATCCCGATCGCGTTGCAGACGGCTGCAATCGAGCCGTGTCGCGCGCACAAGGCGCGCAGATTGTCGGCAAAGTTTCGGTGGGGCGAAAACCCCGCGCGTTTGTTCAAGGGCGGTGACATGCCTGCCTCATATGGGTTGAGTATGCCCCATGCGCGCTGAGTTTGTAATCGATTCCAATCACTTTTGACTTAACGCAAAGATTGGACATTGAAGCAATTTTTGCGGGTAGTCGAGGTCTTACTCGAAGCGCTCAGGCAGATAGTCGGACCGGACGAGATTCTGGAACTTCGTGAGGCTGGCCTCGAACTGCAGTTCCACGATGCCAGTCGGGCCGTGGCGCTGCTTGCCGATGATCACCTCGGCAACGCCGTTCACCCGGTTCATCTGCTCCTGCCAGTCGAAGTGCTCCTGGGTGTTGGGGCGTGGTTCCTTGCGGGCGAGGTAGTATTCTTCGCGGTAGACGAAGAGAACCACGTCGGCGTCCTGCTCGATCGAGCCCGACTCGCGAAGGTCGGCGAGTTGCGGGCGCTTGTCGTCGCGGTTCTCCACCTGGCGGGAGAGCTGCGAGAGGGCAACGATCGGCACCGCCAGCTCCTTGGCCAGCGCCTTGAGGCCGACGGTGATCTCGGAGACTTCCTGCACGCGGCCTTCGGCAGCCCGGCGCGAGGACCCGGTGAGAAGCTGCAGGTAGTCCACCACCACGAGGCCCAGGCCGCGCTGGCGCTTCAGCCGTCTTGCGCGTGCTGCCACCTGCGCGATGGTGAGGCCGCCGGTCGCGTCGATATAGAGAGGCAGGGACTGCATTTCGCGTGTCACCTCGACGATCTTTGCGAACTCGTCCTCCGTGATCTTGCCGCGGCGGATTCTCTCAGACGGGATCATCGCCTGCTCGGAGATGATGCGCGTTGCCAGCTGTTCGGCTGACATTTCGAGCGAGAAGAAGGCGACGATGCCGCCGTCATTGACCTTCACCGATCCGTCTGCCTGATGCTCCGCCTTATAGGCCCTGGAGATATTGTAGGCGATGTTGGTGGCAAGCGAGGTCTTTCCCATGGCGGGCCGTCCCGCGAGGATGATGAGGTCGGAGGACTGAAGTCCGCCCATCTTCTCGTCGAGGTCCTTGAGGCCCGTCGAGATGCCTGAAAGCCCGCCATCGCGCTGGTAGGCGCTCGCCGCCATGTCCACCGCATCCGTCAGCGCGCGCGTAAAGGGTTGGAAGCCCTGGCCGTACTTGCCCGTCTCGGCCATGGCATAGAGCGTCTGTTCGGCGCGCTCGATCAGGTCCCTGGCCGAGTCCTCGATGTCGGGCTCGAAAGCCTCGTTGACGAGATCCGTGCCCACGCCGATCAGCTTCCGGCGCTGTGCCAGCTCATAGATGGTGCGCCCGTATTCCTCGGCATTGATGATGGTCGTCGCATTGGCGGCGAGCCGTGCGAGATAGGCCGTACCGCCGATCTCCTTCAGCGTCTGGTCACTCTCGAAATGGCTCTTGAGCGTCACCGGGCTGGCGAGCTTGCCGATCCGGATCAGGGTCGATGCTGCCTCGAAGATGCGGGCGTGAAGCGGCTCGAAAAAATGCTCCGGGCCGAGGAAGCCGGAGACCTTGTCGCAGGCCTCATTGTTGACGAGGATCGCGCCCAGCAAAGCCTGCTCTGCTTCCAGGTTGTGGGGCGGGGTGCGGTAGGCGTCAGCGTCGGTATCTTCGACGGCGCGAAGGGGGGAGATGGGTGTCATGTGATCAGGGTAAACAAATAGCGAACGTTTGCGGCGTTTTTATGCGCCTTTTGCCCGCTATCCACAATGCCCGAACGGTACCCAGGATTAATCGACAGAGACCGATTTCAGCCGAGGCAGCTTCGAGTCGATGACCCGCATCCGCTCCTCTTCCTCAGTGATGTAGTTCCGCGTCAGCGGGAGAACATTCTGGTTCTTGACGAACTGGATCTGGAAATTGTTCATGCCGCCAAAGCGGAAGGCGCATTCGGAGGCCGCAAGGTAGAACTCCCACATGCGGCAGAAGCGCTCGTCGTAGAGCTCCCGGGCGCGGTCGCGCTGGGCGGCGAAACGGTTGCCCCATTCGCGCAATGTCTTGGCGTAGTGCAGCCTCAGGATTTCGACATCGGTGACATAGAGCCCGGCCTTTTCGATATGCGGCAGCACTTCAGAGAGGGCGGGGATGTAGCCGCCGGGGAAGATGTATTTCTTGATCCAGGCCGAAGTTGCGCCAGGCCCGTCGGAGCGGTTGATGGAATGGAGCACCGCCACGCCATCGTTCTTCAGCAGGCCGTTCACCTTCGTGAAGAACTCCTTGAAGTGGCCCACGCCAACATGCTCGAACATGCCGACGGAAACGATGCGGTCGAATGTCTGGTCCAGGTGGCGGTAGTCCTTGAGGTGGAACTGGGCCCGGTCCGAAACGCCTCTCTGCCTGGCGCGCTCGTTCGAGAGTTTGTGCTGCTCCTCCGACAAGGTAACACCCGTTACCTCCGCGCCGCAGATCTCAGCGATGTAGAGCCCAAGTCCGCCCCAGCCCGACCCGATGTCGAGCACCTTCATGCCGGGCTTGATATCAAGCTTCGCCGCAAGGTGGCGCTTCTTGGCGAGCTGCGCATCCTCCAGCGAGCCATCGTCGGTTTCGAAATAGGCGCAGGAGTATTGCCGGTCACGGTCGAGGAACAGGTCATAGAGCGCGCCCGAGAGGTCATAGTGGTGTGCAACGTTGCTCTTGGCCTTGCCGACGGGATTGTACTGGTCGACGCGCTTCAACGCCTTGCGCACTGCATAAGCCGCCTTCGCCACCTTCGGCAGCCGGTGGGTGGGCGTACTCTCCATCAGCAGCGCAATGATGTCATAGATCGTGGTGCCGCCCGACACGCCGAGGCTGCCGTCCATGTAGAGTTCGCCGAAATAGAGGTCCGCGTCGGCAGCCACCTTGGCCGCGGCAAGCGGCGTCTTGATGTGCAGGTTCACCGGCACGCCACTGCCATCGCCATATTCATGGACGATGCCGCCCGGGTCGGTCACACGAAGCGTTCCCTGCGTCACGAGCGTATTGAATGCGCGATCAAGAAATCCATACATCTTTGCACTCCCTTGCTTCACCGCCTTGCATCAACGGCAAAAGGCACCCCCCGGTGCTCCACAAATTAACGAAAGTTTAATGTCAGTGGATCGGCGTGCGCAAGGGGTTGGATTCGCGAGAGTTAACGGGGGTTTGCGCGCCTAGATTCTGGAAATGAGTGGCTATTTCCCGCTTTGCGTGCATCGGTTTGGTCCGGCCAAAGAAAAAGGGCCGCTCGACAGAGCGGCCCTTCTCCATAATGCTTGGAACGAAGCGTCAGCCGTTTTCCTCGGCGGCGGCATCGGCCTGGGCTTCCTCGAACAGCGCCTCGGCCGCCGCGCGGATTTCGGCGCGGTCGGAGGCGGGGCCCTTGAGGTCTTCGCCGCGCGACTGGGCTGCGGCTTCCTCGGGCGAGCGGGCCACGTTCACGGTCACCATCACCTCGACTTCGGGGTGGGGCGACACGGAGACCTGATACAGGCCGATGGTCTTGATCGGCGAGGAGAGCAGGATGTGCCCGCGGTCGATCTTGACTCCCATGGCGCCGGCGGCGTCCGCGATATCGCGGGGGCTGACGGAGCCATAGAGCTGGCCCGATTCACCAGCCTGGCGGATGAGCGTGAAGCTCTTGCCGTCAAGCGACTTGGCTTCCTCACCTGCTGCCGCACGGCGCTCGGCGTTGCGGGCCTCAAGGGCCGCGCGATCACGCTCGAACTTGGCCTTGTTGGCGTCGGTGGCGCGCAGCGCCTTGCCCTGGCGGAGAAGGAAGTTACGGGCGTAGCCGTCCTTGACCTTCACCACCTCGCCCATGTGGCCGAGCTTGGAGACGCGCTCCAGAAGAATGACTTCCATGTTGCTTACTCCTTACTTCAGCACATAGGGCAGCAGGCCCAGGAAGCGTGAGCGCTTGATGGCCTTGGCCAGCTCGCGCTGCTTCTTGGCGCACACCGCGGTGATGCGGCTCGGCACGATCTTGCCGCGCTCGGAGACGTAGCGCTGCAGGAGGCGCACGTCCTTGTAGTCGATCTTCGGCGCGTTATCGCCGGTGAAGGGGCAGCTCTTCTTGCGGCGGAAGAAGGGGCGGCGTGCTTGCGGAGCGGACATCAGTTGCTCTCCTCAGTGGCTTCGACACGGTCATCACGGCGCTCGCGGTCTTCGCGGCGGCGCATCTGGGCCGAGGGGCCGTCCTCATGCGCTTCGACCTTCACGGTCATGAAGCGGATCACGTCTTCCGAGATCGACATCTGGCGCTCCATCTCCTGCACTGCGGCAGAAGGGGCATCGATGTTGAAGAGCGTGTAATGCGCCTTGCGGTTCTTGCGGATCCGGAAGGTGAGGGACTTCAAGCCCCAGTATTCGGTCTTGGTAACCTTACCGCCGCCAGCAGCGATCAGGCCCTTGTACTGTTCCGTCAGCGCCTCGACCTGAGCCGGGGCAGCGTCCTGACGGGTCAGGAACACGTGCTCGTAGAGAGCCATATGGATTTGCCTTTCTGTTACGTTTCAGCTTCAAACATCCGGCGCAGAGCCTCTTTCGAACCCTCAGAAAGGCTCGAAAGACCGGTCAAACGAAAGAGCGGAGACACGGGAAGACGGGGTATTCCCCCTGGCCATTTTCATGGCCCTTCCTTTCAGCCCCCAGCCGGGTGCCTTACAGCGAGGCGGCTTATGGCGGAAAAGCGGGGCTATTGCAAGGCATGAAGCCCGCACCGATGGCAACACTGGCAGGCCCTGATAAAACCGGAGATAGATTTTGCGGACATATCGTGGCATATTCCCAATCCTCCGGTGCAGGGGGTGCGGCGATGCTCAACGCTTTGCGGACAGTGCTTGCGGTCGCGATGCTGGCATTCATGCCGGTGGCTGCCGGACTGATCGTCACCACAGAGCCGGCATCGGCCGGCCCGGTGATCAAGAAAGCTCCGGTAGCCCAGCCGCTTACGCCGTGGCAGAAGGAAAGGATGGCCCTGTGCCAGAATGGTCTGGCTGGCGGCGGCCTGAAGCCAGAACTTACAAACCCCTCCTGCAAGCGCTGGCACGTCTCCGAAGCGGGCTCACAGGCTACGGAGGAGCACATCTACACCCAGCAATATCCCAAGTCCTGCTTCACCGGCGGCGACGGCTTGTTCCGGTGCTACTTCAAAGGGGAGGGCAAGGATGTCTGCCGCTATATGGCCAATGTGCGCACCCTGTACCTCAAGCCCTGGAAGTATGATGCGAACGGAAACCAGGTGCCTGATTATTTCTGCGGCACCGGCGCCGCGCCGCCGCCGCAGCAGGGTGTGCCGCCCATGTTCCGTTGCGCCTACTGCCGCAGCGGTGAACCCGCCAACGTCGCACAGAAATGCAAGAAGCAGAACGGACAGCCGGTCTATCTGCCGGGCGAGGTCTGCGGCGAAGGCACGACCCTGATCGAGCTTGTCGATATTGTGGACGAGGACGTCTCCTACTGCAACACGCCGGTCAGCGGGCCCTACAGCAATTTCGACAATAGCTACACGGCCTGCGGCGCGAGCTATTCGCAAGCCTATCGCGGCATGGTCTACACCAGCAACCAGAAGAAGCAGATCACCGACATCAACCGCGCGAAGCCCGCCCATGGCGGCAAGGTCAAATCAGACTTCGCGGGCTTCTGCTATCCCAAGGGCTCCTGGAAATGTGACCAGGTGGCGCCCGGCATCTGCAAGGAGCCCTTCAATCTGGCAGAGACGCACGGGAAGTGGAATTCGCCCGAGGTGCACCACATCGTGCCGAAGAAGGACACGCGCAGCTGTCCCTGCGGGAAGAATTCGATGTCCAATGCCGCCGTCATCTCAAAGTCGCTCAACGCGTATCTCACCAATTCTGACCGCGCCCAGATCAAGTCGATCTGCCCGGGAGAACCCCAGGTCACCGAAGTCCAATTCGCCAATACGCGGCCCAAATACGTGCCATGAGGGCTGCAACCTGATGCCCCAGCGTTAGGTTGACATTTGGTGCCCACTATTGGAACGTTCGGGCAATGTATTTCCTCTGGCTATCGTGAACGAAACAACGAGCGTCATCGAGTTCCGCAAAGTCAGCAAGCGCTTCGGCGATGTTCTGGCGGTTGCCGATAACGACCTTGCGGTGCGCCCTGGGGAATTCCTGTCCATTCTCGGGCCTTCCGGCTGCGGAAAGACGACATCGCTGCGCATGATGGCGGGTTTCGAGCAGCCGACGAGCGGCGAGGTGTTCATCCGCGGCGAGAACGTCACCGGTGTGCCGGCCTATCGCCGGCCGGTGAACATGGTGTTCCAGCACTACGCCCTGTTCCCCCATCTCTCGGTCGCTGACAATGTATCCTACGGCCTGCGGCAGCGTAGTCCCAAGCCGCCCAGATCTGAGATTGATCGCGCGGTGGATGAGGCTCTCGCGATGGTCCGCCTCCAGGGCTATGGTGGCCGCCGCACTTATGAGCTCTCGGGCGGCCAGCAGCAGCGCGTGGCGCTGGCGCGCGCCCTCATCAACCGGCCCGCGGTTCTCCTGCTTGATGAGCCACTCGCCGCGCTCGACCGCAAGCTCCGCCGCGACATGCAGATCGAACTCCAGACGCTGCAGCGTGACGTCGGCATCACCTTCCTTCTCGTCACCCATGACCAGGAGGAGGCGCTCTCCATGTCAGACCGCGTCTGCGTCATGCGTGAGGGCCGCATCGTGCAGGCGGGCAGCCCGCGCGAACTCTATGACAGGCCGGTGAACCGCTATGTCGCCGATTTCGTCGGCAAGACCAATTTCTTCCCCGGGCGTTCCCCCGCGGAGGTGCTGAGTGTGCGGCCCGAGCTGATCGAGATTGCGGGCAGCACCGCGCAATTGCCGGAGGATCTCTCCGCCCGCCTGGCGGTGAAGGTGCTGAACCGCATCTTCCTCGGCGAGCATACCGAATATGTGGTGGCGAGCGACAGGCTCGGCGAATTCATGGTGATGTCGCCGCGCAAGTCGGAGCGCGGCGCGGGCGTCTACGAAATCGGCGACATGATCGCTGCGGGATGGCGGAGCGAGGCAGAACGCGTTTTGCCGAATGAGTAAGAAAGACCAACAGGGAGAAGACCAATGACAAAGCATCCTGACTATATCCCGGCCACGAAGTTTCTCGAAGAACTTCGCCGTTTCCAGAAGGGCAGCGTCAGCCGCCGCCACTTCCTTGGTGTCACGGGGCTCGGGCTGGCAACCGCGGTGATGAGCAGCGCCGTGCCGGGGCTCCGCCCCCGCAGGGCCCATGCCGCGCTGTCGGGCACGGTGAACTTCACCACCTGGCCCAGCTACTTCGCGCAGGAAAACCTCGACAACTTCACCAAGAACACCGGCGTCAAGATCAACGTCGCGGTTTTCGGATCGAACGAGGAAATGCTGGCCAAGCTCCAGGCCGGTTCCACCGGCTGGGATGTCTTCGTGCCGACGAACTACACGATCTCAACCTACAAGGACCTTGACCTCGTCCAGCCGTTGGACCTGGCAAAGCTGCCGAATTATGATCAGGCCTCGCAGGAGCAGCGCTTCACCGCCGAAGGCATCATCGATGGCAATGTCTATGCCGTGCCCAAGGACTGGGGCACCACGGGCTTCACCTATAACGCCAAGGCCATGACCCAGAAGCCCGCAAGCTGGAAGGAGTTCTGGGACCTGACGCGCAACGAGGCCACCGGCCGCGTCATGGTGCATGACTACCAGCTCACCACCATCGGCAACGCGCTCAAGTACTTCGGCTATTCCTTCAACTCCAACGACCCCAAGGAGCTGGCCGATGCCGAGAAGCTGCTGATCGAGGCGAAGCCGCATCTCTTCGGCATCAACTCGGACTACAAGCCCTCGCTGATCTCGGGCGATGCCTGGATGAGCGTGTGCTGGACGGGCGACGCGGTGCAGCTGCAGCGCGACATGCCGGAGTTCGTCTATGTACTGGCCAAGGAAGGCGGCGAGATCTGGAGCGACTTCTACGCCATCCCCAAGGATGCGCCGAACATCGAGGCCGCCTATGCGCTGATTGACCACCTGCTGACGCCCGCGGTCAACGCCGTCGAGGTGCAGGCCCATGGCTATCCCTCAACCGACGCGCGCACCAACAAGCTCGTGCCGAAGGAGATGCTGGAAAACCCCGTGCTCTACCCGGTGGCGGAAGCGCTTGCCCCGCTGGAGTTCGGCGCTGCCGCGACCCTCACCAACCCGCTCCGCGCCGAGATCATGGCCCGCTTCAAGGCCGCGTGATGTCAGCACCGGTTTTCCGCCGCCCCGGCCGCTGCCGGGGCGGCGGGCAACATCCTGGATCATTCCCGTGAGCGAGACGCGGCTGCGCCCGCGCCTCGTCACCGCCATGCTGCTTGCACCGGCGGCGCTGCTGTTCGTCTTCATGCTCATCGTGCCGCTCGCCGTCATCCTCGTCTTTTCCTTCGGCGAGCGCGCGCCAGCGGGCGGCTATGCGGCGGGCTTCACGCTGGAGAACTATGCGAACCTTCCCGCGCGCGGCAAGGCCTTCCTCAACACGCTCACCCTGGCGCCGCTGGGAACGCTGCTCACCGCCGTCATCGCCTTTCCGGTGGCCTATTTCCTCGCGGTCAAATGTGATCCCAAATGGCGCGTGGCGCTGCTCGTGCTCGTCATGGCGCCGTTCTGGACGAGCCAGCTCCTGCGCTACTATGCCTGGATCATGCTGCTCGGCGCCAAGGGCATTCCGTCCTGGCTGGGCATGCTGGGCTTTCCGGACTTCCGCATCATCAACACGCCCTGGGCCGTGCTCATCGGCGCGGTCTATGGCTTCCTGCCGCTCATGGTGCCGCCCATCTACGTATCCCTTGAGAAGCTGGACAAGCGGCTCCTCGAAGCCTCGGCAGACCTCGGCGCAACACCCATCCGCACCTTCTTCCAGGTCACCCTGCCGCTGGCCATCCCCGGGGTGGCGACCGGCTCCATGCTCGTCTTCATCCTGCTGATGGGTGACTACATCCTTCCGCAGTACTTGGGCGGCGGCAAGGTGTTCTTCATCGGCAACGCGCTGGTCGATCTCTTCCTGCAGTCGCGCAACTGGCCCTTTGGTGCTGCCGTTTCGGTGGCGCTGGTCGCCATCATGTTCGTCACCATCTTCCTCGACATGCGTTTCGTACTGAGCCGGGGCGACCAGCGCCGCGCGGCGCTGGTGTAACGCGATGCGGGCCTACGTCATCCTCATCTACCTCTTCCTTTATGCGCCCATCGCCTTCATCGTGGCGGGCAGCTTCAACGCCGGGCGCCAGGCCATGGT
>CAIYXE010000286.1 GCA_903930095.1 uncultured Hyphomicrobiales bacterium | reverse complement strand
CGCCGTTGAGCCCACGCTTGCCACCACCAGGAAAAGGACACTCACCACGAGGATGGCGGTGAGCGCCTGGATGACGGCGCTCATGAAGGAGATGAGCACGCCGCGCTTCAGCTCGTTCTCGGTGGCGAGCAGCCAGGCGGAAATCACCGCCTTGCCATGGCCCGGGCCTGCCGCGTGGAACACGCCGTAGCCGAAGCTCAGCAGCATCAGCGTCCAGGCGGCGGCAAGCGGAGAGGCCCCCTTCATCTGGCGCAACGTGGCGGAGAGCTTGCCGTAAAAGGCCTGCTGCTTCTCGCGCGCCCAGAGCACGGGGTCTTCGAAAAAGGACACCTGCTGCAGCGTGCCGTCCTTGTTGCGCGGCTGGACGAGCAGCTTCTTGCGGTCGATCTTGACGGGGGGTGCTGCCTCCTCGGCCACTGGCTGGGAGGCGGTCTGCGCCACTGCCTGGGGAACACACAGCGGCGCCAGGAGCAGGATGAGAGCGAAGAGTGCCCGCATCATGCCTTGCATTGCACGATGACCGGCTGGGCGAAGATTGCGCCGAAGTCCTCGTCATTTTCCGGCTTCCATTCCGGACCCTTGGTGGAGAGCATGGCGCGCGTCTGCTCCACCTCCGCATCGGTGGCCACGGGCTTCACCACCAGCTGGCAATTCTTCGGCATCGCCCCGACCACCGAGACGGGTTCCTCCCGCGCATAGTCCATGGCGATGAAGAAGTCGGGATCATAGATCTTGGCCACGAACTCCCCCTTGGTGGGATCGAGCGGCGCCTTGAGCGGCACCTGCATGTGGAGCTGCAGCTTGTCGTTTGACCAGATCTGGCCGAATTCCGTGACCTCGCCGAAGGGCTGCTTCTGGCCATTGAAGCGCATGACCGTGAAGAACCCATAATCCTTGAGGGAGGCGATGTTCTCCCGGGTGAGAGGGTCGAGTTCCGACGGGCTGTAGACCCCGTCGCCATTGGTGTCGAGCCCGTCGAGCGCCATCTGGGCGTAGGCGTCGTCGAAGGTCCACATGAGGTTCATGGCCGTGATCTGGCCCTGGTCGTTGAACACCACGTCAGAGCGCATCTCGATCCACACATGCGGGTGCGCCGATGCCGGAGAGCCGGACACGGCCATTGCCGAGATAAAGACCGCCCATGCCGCCCAGCGTGTAATGTTCATTGCCCGCTCTCTAGGAATTTCCCGAGCAATGATGGGGCAATGCGGCAAAAAAGTGAAGCGCCCGTCAGCCGGTGAGATCAGCCTGTGAGGCACGCCTTCAGGTTTTTGGAAAGATCCTTGAGCAACTGTTGATAGGCCCCAGGTCCTGGCGTGATGCCGGCCCCGATCGGGTCGAGCGTGCCTTCCCGGGCGCCCGTGCCCTCGATGACGGTCTGGACCACCTTGCTGTCGAACTGCGGCTCACGGAACACGCAGGCCGCCTTCACATCGGCGATCTTGCGGCGCACCTCGCGGAGCCGCTTCGCGGAGGGGGCAGCGGCCGACACGTCCGAGATGGAACCAGCCGCGGCAAGGCCGAAGCGCTTCTCGAAATACTGGTAGGCATCATGGAAGACCACGTAGGGCACCGTCTTCACGGGGGCGAGGTCTGCCGCGATCTCGTCTGACAGGGCATCGAGCGAGCGGGCGAAGTTTTCTGCATTGGCTGTGTAGGCGGCGGCATTCGCGGGGTCGGCCTTGGCGAGTTCAGCCGCCACCGCCGCAGCCATTGCCTTGGCATTGGCCGGATCGAGCCAGACGTGCGGGTCGAAGCTCAGGACACCTTCCGCCGCCTCGCCATGCCCGTGATCATGTCCGTGATCATGGTCGTGATCGTGCCCGTGGTCATGTGCTTCCCAAGCACCCCCTTCCCGAACCGGGTGGGTGGTGATGCCGGGTGCGCTGCTCAGCTCCACGAAACGCTTGCCGTTCACCGCCTCCGACCCGCTGATCTGGGAGAGCTTGGCCTCGAGCCCCTGTCCGATGATGAACACCACATCCGCCTTGCCCATGCCGGCGATCTGCTGGGGGGTGAAGGTTGCCCGGTGCTCCGACATGGTGCCTGACAGAAGCAGCTCGGGCTGGCCGGTCTCTCCCATCACCGCGGAGACGATGCCGTAGACCGGCACGACGGAGGCGATGACCTTGGGCGCGGCAACGGCAGGGCTTGCGGCAAGGCACATGGCCAGGACAGGCAGGGCCAGGACAGGCAGGGTAAGGACAGGCAGGGCAAGGCGCATGGGAGAGGTCCTTATGTAACGTTATAATATTACATTATCGTCTGGGCTTGATCCGGTCAAGGCCCTGACGATGTTGTGAGGGCTGCGGCCCCATGGGTGAATTGCGCTGCTGCCGCCGACCTGCCACATGACGTGGCATGAGCCTTGACGTTTCCATCGGTGCGGCCCTTTTCGCCGGCGCCATCAGCTTTCTCAGCCCCTGCGTGCTGCCGCTGGTGCCGCCCTATCTGTGCTTCATCACCGGCACGTCACTGGAGGAGCTGGTTGACCACAAGGCGCGCCCGCAGGAAGAGCGGCGGCGAACCTTGCTGGCCGCACTCATGTTCGTGCTGGGCTTTTCCACCGTCTTCATCCTGCTGGGCGCCAGCGCCTCCTGGATCGGCGGCATGCTCCGCAGCGAGCTGGCGCGCCAGGTGGAGGTCTTCGGTTTTTCCTTCAACCCGGTCACCACGGCGGCGGGGCTGATCATCATCGCCATGGGGCTGCATTTCCTCGGCGCCTTCCGCATGTTCTGGATCTCGCGCGAGGTGCGCTACCAGCATGCGAAGCACCCGGGCGGGTTGCTGGGCGCCTATCTGATCGGACTTGCCTTCGCCTTCGGCTGGACGCCCTGCATCGGCCCGGTCCTGGGCACCATCCTCACCATCGCGGCAAGCGAGCAGGACGTGCTGAAGGGCGCCAGCCTTCTCGCCGTCTATTCGGCGGGCCTCGGCATTCCCTTCATGCTGGCGGCGGCGGGTGTGGGCACCTTCATGGGCTTCATGTCAGGCTTCCGGAAGCATTTGAGAACCGTGGAACGGGTGGCAGGCGCGCTGCTGGTCATCTCCGGCCTGATGTTCATCACCGGCGGCGTGCAGGCCGTGTCCTACTGGCTGATCGAGCAGTTCCCCTTCCTGCTCAATCTCGGCTGAGCAGGATGGGCTGGCCGTGGGGCGTGGCTTTGGCCGCGCGGTCCCAAGCCTCGATGCGTGCGAGGCGCTCAAGCTCCGTCACGACGCCCTTTGCCTTCACGAGTTTCTCGAGGGCTGCGAGCCAGCTTTCATAATAGGGGCGTTCCGGCGCGGACTTCAGTTCCGCGCCGAGCGTGTCCGCCCATTCGCTCCACTGGAACACCCCCGCCTCGTTGAGCTTCACCGCCATGGCAAAGGCCTGCGCCTCCCACGGCTCAGCGAAGACGGGGCCATCGGCATCCTTCGGCAGGCCGCGCGAGTCAGACAGCTTCAAGATAGGGCTCCCACAGATCGGCATGGATCACGTCACGCGTGGGCCTGCCCCACAGCTCCGCCGCGGAAAAGCGCACGGTGTAGAGGTGGCGCGGGTCCTCGCCCAGGCCTTGCACATTGGAATCCGGAAACACATGCGCGCCATGGCAGGCGATGATCTCGCCTATGTGACCTCGCAGATAGCGCGGCAGGCGCGTGTGGTGTGCCGGGTTCAGGTGACGGGTGCGAACGCGGTCTCCGAGCCGGAAGGCTGGCGTGGCCGTTACCTCGCGCTGATAGCTTCCGGTGGCGGTGACGGCGGGCCACACGGCTTCCGCCGTTGTGGGCGTCACCGCCCTGGGGGATGACGCGTTGCGGCCCGAGG